>NZ_KV786615.1:23738-35357 GCF_001806955.1 Burkholderia sp. HMSC10F09 | reverse complement strand
GCCGCCGGCCGCAAGCGGCACCGGCACCGCGGCAGTCTGCGGCGCGCCGGCCAGATTGCGCGACAGGCCGGCGCGCAGGAACTCGAGCGCCGCGCGGCGCGTAGCGTCGCGGTCGTCCGGCAACGTCAGCGTGCCGACCGCGAAGACCGCACCGTCGACGTGCGCGGCCTGCATCCGCATCGGCATCGGCGTGCCGCCCACGGCCACCGCGTGCTCGTCGACGGTCGGCTTCGCAGGCAGATCGATCGTGTAGCCCGCATCGTTGTGCAGCGTGCGCCAGTCGTACGACGGCGAACAGGCGGCCAGCGCGGCGCTGGCGCACAGCAGCGCGGCGAAGTGACGCAGCGGGCGAAAAAGGTGACGAAACGAGTCGGCAAGAGGCTTCGGCATCGCGGACGTTGGCACGGGAAAACCGCCATTATCCGTCCAACGGCAATGTCGGGATGCGCGGCGGCCGGCGATGCATGCCCCGCATTCGCGCTAAAATGAGCGCCGAATTTCGACGTCCCGCACCGCCGGGTGCGACCGACCGACTCCGAGAGCCCGCAGATGAATACCACGCCTTCCGCGCCGCGCCGCCGCGCCGGCCCCGCCCGCTACATCGTCGCCGCCGTCGTCGTCGCGGCGATCGCCGTCGCGGGCTTTTTCGCGTTCAACGGCAAGTCGAGCGTGCCGGATGCGACGTTCACGCTGCTGTCCGGCCAGAAGATTTCGACGGCCGGCGACCTGAAGGGCAAGGTCTATCTGGTCAACTTCTGGGCGACGAGCTGCGCGACCTGCATGCAGGAAATGCCGCAGATGGTCGAGACCTATAACCGCTTCAAGGGACAGGGGCTCGAATTCGTCGCGGTCGCGATGAACTACGATCCGCCGATGTACGTCGCGAACTACGCGCAGACGCGCCAGCTGCCGTTCAAGGTCGCGCTCGACGACGGCAGCGTCGCCAAGCAGTTCGGCAACGTGCAGCTCACGCCGACCACGTTCGTCGTCGACAAGGACGGCAAGATTCTGAAGCGCTACGTCGGCGCGCCGCAATTCGCGGAGCTCGACGCGCTGCTGAAGAAGGCGCTCGACGGCAACGCGGCGTAAGCGCCGCCGTCCGACGCGGCACGCTCGCCGCGCGCCGCGCCGCACACGGATCGCATCGCCGGCACAGCCGGTTCCGCGGTCCGTTTTCATTTCAGCGCTCCGATTCGCCTTTCGCGGACAGCCCGTAGCGCTTCATCTTCTCGTACAGCGTCGCCTTGCCGACGTGCAGCCGGTCGGCGGTCGCCGCGACGGCGCCGCCCGTCTGGTTCAGCGCCTCCGCAATCACCGCACGCTCGAACTGCTCGACGCGCTCCTTCAGCGTCTGCTCGCTCGCCGCATCGCCGGCCACGTCGGCCTCGGCCGGCATCTCCGCGACGCCCAGCACGAAGCGGTCGGCCGCGTTGCGCAGCTCGCGCACGTTGCCGGGCCAGTCGCGCTGCATCAGGCTCGCGCGCTGCCGGTCGCTCAGCACCGGCGCGGGCCGGCCGTAGCGCACGGCCGCATCGAGCATGAAGTGCTCGAACAGCGGCACGATGTCCTCGCGGCGCTCGGCGAGCGGCGGCAGCGCGATCGTCACGACGTTCAGCCGATACAGCAGGTCGCGGCGGAACGTGCCGGCCGCGACAAGCTCGCTCATGTCGCCCTTCGCCGCCGCGACGACGCGGCAGTTCACGCGGATCGGCTGGTTCGAGCCGAGCCGCTCGAGCACGCCGTCCTGCAGCACGCGCAGCAGCTTCACCTGCAGCGCGAGCGGCATGCTTTCGATTTCGTCGAGAAACAACGTGCCGCCGGACGCGTATTCGAGCTTGCCGATGCGGCGCTTCGCGGCGCCGGTGAACGCGCCGGGCTCGTAGCCGAACATCTCGGACTCGAACATCGGCTCGGGCAGCGCGCCGCAGTTCACCGCGATGAACGGCTTGTCGCGGCGCGGCGACAGCTCGTGCAGGCTGCGTGCGATCAGCTCCTTGCCGGCGCCCGTGTCGCCGTTGATCAGCACCGACGCGTCGGTCGGCGCGATGTTGGCGATCAGCTTGCGCACCTGCTCGATCGCCGGACTGCGGCCGATGATGCGCGGCGCGACGACGTTCTGGCCGGCCAGCTCGCGCCGCAGCGCGTGATTCTCGAGCACGAGCTCGCGCCGCTCGAGCGCGCGCCGCACGGTCTCGATCAGCCGCTCGGCCGCGAACGGCTTCTCGATGAAGTCGTATGCGCCGTCGCGCATCGCCTGCACGGCCATCGAGATGTCGCCGTGACCGGTGACGAGAATCACCGGCACGTCGGGCACGCGCGCGCGGCATTGCGCGAGCAGGTCGAGCCCACTCGCGCCGGGCAGCCGGATGTCGCTGACGATCACGCCGGCGTTGTCGGCGACGATCGCCTTGTCGGCCGCCTCGGCCGATTCGAAGCCGGCGACGTCGAAGCCCGCGAGTTGCAGGCTCTGCACGCTCGCCCGGCGAACGAGCGCGTCGTCTTCGATGTAGATCACTTGCAGCCGGTTGGCCATCGTACTCACTCACTCCTCGCGCAGCACGCGCCGTCGCGCGCGCGGCGTCGTTGATGCCGCCGGGCGCCGGCCGTGCGCGTCGCGCGTGCGCTCACTGCAGGCCGGCCGGCTCGGACACGGAGTCCGGATGATGCGTGTGCGCGCGCCGCAGCGTCAAGACGAACAGCGCGCCGCCCGAGGGCGCATTGCGCGCGGTCAGCGAGCCGCCCGCGTCGCTCGCGATCGACGACGAGATCGCGAGGCCGAGGCCGAGGCCGCTGCCCATCTCCTTCGTCGTGAAAAACGGCTCGAACAGGCGCGGCAGCAGCTCGGGCGGGATGCCGGGGCCGTTGTCGCGCACCTCGATCGCGACGGTCGCACTCGACACCGCGACCGTTACTTCGATCGCCGGCGCCGCGACCGCGGCGACCGCATCGAGCGCGTTGCCGAGCAGGTTGATCAGCACCTGCTCGAGGCGCAGGTCCTCGCAGCGCGCGACGAGTTCCGGATGGTCGTGCGCGATGTCGAGCGGCGCGTCGCGCGCGGGCGAGACCGTCGCGTCCTGCAGCGTGAGCGTCAGCGCGACGCCGCGCAGCCGTTCGCCAAGCAGGGCGAGCACGCCGCGCAGTGCGCGCACGACGAGCGCGCGCTCGTTGCGCGGACGCGCGCGCCCGACGAACAGCTTCAGCTGGTTCGTGATCTTGCCCATGCGCTCGGTCAGCGCGGCGATCGCCTCGAGGTTCTCGCGCGCCGCCGCCTGTTCGCCGCGGTCGAGCAGCACGCGCGTGTTGTCGGAGAAGCTGCGCAGCGCGGCGAGCGGCTGGTTCAGCTCGTGCGTGATGCCGGCCGCCATCTGACCGAGCGCCGCGAGCTTGCTCGCCTGGATCAGTTCGTCGTGCGCGGCACGCAGCTCCTGCTCCGCGCGGATCCGGTCGCCGACTTCCTTCTGCAGCTGCTCGTTCGCCTCCGACAGGTCGGCCGTGCGTTCCTCGACGCGCCGGTTCAGTTCCGCGTACGCCTGCTGCAGCAGCGCGCGGCTGCGGATCATCTCGCGCACGCGCGCGCGGCGCATGCGCCAGTAGAACGCGAGCAGCGCGACCGACACGAAGCCGAAGCCCGTCACGATCGTCGCGTTGCGCGCGTCGGCGTCGACGGGCGCGATCGGCGCGAGCGTGACGAGCTGCCAGTCGGGCTCGCCGATCCGGCGCCGCGTCGCGAGAAAGCGCGGCGCACGGCGGCCCGAACCGACGCGCACGATCTCCGCATCGCCGCCGAGCACCTGCTCGACGCGCATCGGCAACGGCGTGACGGGCTGCTGCGCGTACTGGCGCGTCTCGAAGATCGACGCGGCGACGGGCTCCGTCAGCGGCTTCAGCGTGTGGTATTTCCAGGCAGGCACCGACGACAGGAACACGACGCCGTGCTCGTCCGCGACGACGAGCGGCTCGGACGCGTCGGCGCCCTGGAACCATTCGAGATTGAGCTTCACGACGACGACGCCCGCGATCCCGCCGTCGCGCCAGACAGGCTGCGAGATGTAGTAGCCGGGGTCGCGCGAGATCGTGCCGATGCCGAAGAAGCGGCCGACCCGGCCGTGCATCGCGTCGATGAAATACGGACGGAAGCGGTATTCGATTCCGACGAAGCTGTCGGGCGCGCGCCAGTTGCTTGCGGCGACGCAGAGGCCGTCCGCGCCGATCACGTAGGTGACGGTCGCATGCGCGTGTTCGTTGAGGTCTTCGAGGTAGCGGTTCGTGCGCGCGACGTAATCGGCGCGCTTCGGTGCGGCGAGCAGCTCCTGCACGTACGGATGGCTGCCGAGCAGATACGGCAGCGATTCGTAGCGATCGAGCGTGCTCTTCAGTGCGTTGGTCGTGCGGTCGACGCGCACGGCCGCGTTGCGCTGCAACTCGGCGATGCCGCGCCGCCACGTGACGGTCCACGTCAGCGCGCAGGCTGCCGCGAGCATCGCGGCGAGCACGGCGAGGACGAGCAGGCGGCGCTTCACGGTCGAGACTTCCTGGCGATGCGGATCGCCTATTGTGTCATACGCGTCCCGATCGCGATCGCCGCCGCGCGGCGCGGCGCGCGCGGACGGCGCGGCCGCCTGCCCGTTCATCGCATCAGACGCCGGCCGTCTCGGTCGCCGCGACTTCGCCGCCGCCCTTCAGCGCCTGGCGCAGCTTCGCACGATCGAGTTCCTTTTCCCATGCCGACACGACGACGGTCGCGACGCCGTTGCCGACGATGTTCGTCAGCGCGCGGCATTCGCTCATGAAGCGGTCGATGCCGAGGATCAGCACCATGCCCGACAGCGGAATGGTCGGCACGACGGCAAGCGTCGCGGCGAGCGTGATGAAGCCCGCGCCCGTGACGCCGCTCGCACCCTTCGAGGTCAGCATCGCGACCGCAAGCAGCGTGAGCTGCTGCATCCAGGTCAGCTCGATGTTGGTGGCCTGCGCGATGAACAGCACGGCCATCGTCATGTAGATGTTGGTGCCGTCGAGGTTGAACGAATAGCCGGTCGGCACGACGAGGCCGACGACCGAACGCGAGCAGCCGGCCTTCTCGAGCTTTTCCATCAGCTGCGGCAGCGCGGCTTCCGACGAGCTCGTGCCGAGCACGATCAGCAGCTCTTCCTTGATGTAGGACACGAAGCGGATGATCGAGAAGCCGGTGAAGCGCGCGATCGCGCCGAGCACGACGAGCACGAACACGACCGAGGTCAGGTAGAACGTGCCGATCAGCTTCAGCAGCGGCACCAGCGAGCCGACGCCGTACTTGCCGATCGTAAACGCCATCGCGCCGAACGCGCCGATCGGCGCGAGCTTCGTGACGATGTGCACGATGCCGAACAGCACGCGCGTGAGGCCGTCGATGAAGTCCGTGACGACCTTGCCGCGCTCGCCGAGGTGCGCGAGCACGCTGCCGAACAGCAGCGCGATCAGCAGGATCTGCAGGATCTCGCCCTGCGCGAACGCGTCGACCATCGTGTTCGGGATGATGTGCATCAGGAAGTCGACCGTCGACTGGCCGTGCGCCTTCGCCGCGTACGACGCGACGGCCTTGCCGTCGAGCGTCGCCGGATCGATGTTGAAGCCGACGCCCGGACGCAGGATGTGCGTCGCCGCGAGACCGAGCACCAGCGCGAACGTCGACACGATCTCGAAGTACAGCAGCGCCTTGCCGCCGACGCGGCCGACCTTCTTCATGTCCTCCATGCCGGCGATGCCGGTGACGACCGTACAGAAGATGATCGGACCGATCACCATCTTGATCAGCTTGATGAACCCGTCGCCGAGCGGTTTCATCTCGGTGGCGAGCGACGGATAGTAGTGACCGAGGATCACGCCGACGACGATGGCGAAGATCACCTGCACATAAAGCACTTTGTAGAAGGGTTTCTTCTTCACGATGGTTCCTGCTGAAGTAGATGAGCCGGGGGACACGGCGTCACGCGCGCGGCAAGGGACGAGGACGGAGGGCAATGCCCGCCGCGGCACGCGCCCGCGCGGCTGCCATGCCGCAACAAGCGATGCCTCAGGACATCCGGAGGGGGAGGAAGGCGTCGGTCATCGATTGTCTCCTTGGTTTAATCGTCGGGCCCGGGGAAGGCCGTGCGTTTTTTATTGCAAGGTCGATGCCAGGCTTTCGCAAGCCTGCAAGCCGTTGTTTTCGTTGAGTTTCCCGCTCCGCGCGCGGCGCGCGGAATCCGGGATTCCGGAAATCCGGAAAGCATCCGTCCGGCGATCCGGACGGATGCGGCGATTCATCGGACGAATCAGTGGCGCACGGCCGGGCCCGCCAGCACGCCCGTCTGCGCGTAGAACTCCTGCTGCGTGAACGCCTCGCGCTCGCGCCGCGCACGCTCGCCGCGATCCGCGAGCGAGCCGACGACGATCGCCACGAACGCGAGCGGCACCGACACGAGCGCCGGGTTGTCGAGGAACACCGGCGCGTGCGCATGGTGCAGCACGTCGACCCACACCGACTTCGACAGCACGGTCAGCACGACGGCCGACACGAGGCCGAGGCCGCCGCCGAGCACCGCGCCGCGCGTCGTCATTCCGCGCCAGAAGATCGACATCGCGAGCACCGGGAAATTCGCGCTTGCCGCGACCGCCGCGACGAGCCCGACCATGAACGCGACGTTGACATGCTCGAACAGAATCGACAGGCCGATCGCGAGCGCCGACAGCACGATCGTCGCCGCGCGCGAGATGCGCATCTCGAGCCGCTCGTCGGGCTTGCCGCGCGCCCACATCTGCGCGTACAGGTCGTGCGAGATCGTCGTCGCGCCGGCGAGCGTGAGCCCCGCGACGACGGCGAGGATCGTCGCGAACGTGACGGCCGCGATGAATCCGTAGAAGACGTTGCCGCCCACCGCCTGCGCGAGCTTCACCGCCACCATGTTGGAGCCGCCGAGCAGGTCGTGCGTGAGGCTGAACGTGCCGTTCGCGGCGACGCGGAAGAACTCGGGATGCTGCGCGAGCAGCACGATCGCCGAGAAGCCGATCACGAACGTCAGCAGGTAGAAATAGCCGATGAAGCCGGTCGCATACAGCACCGACTTGCGCGCCTCCTTCGCGTTCGGCACCGTAAAGAAGCGCATCAGGATATGCGGGAAGCCGGCCGTGCCGAACATCAGCGCGATGCCGAGCGAGAGCGCGTTGGCCGGATCGCGGATCAGCTTGCCGGGCCCCATGATCGAGAGCGCGCCCGGATGCACGGCCACGGCGCGGCGGAACATCTCGTCGACGCTGAAGCCGAATTCGGCAAGCGCGAGCCACGCGAGCAGCGACGCGCCGGCCAGCAGCAGCACGGCCTTGATGACCTGCACCCAGGTCGTCGCGGTCATTCCGCCGAAGAACACGTAGACGACCATCAGCACGCCGACGATCAGCTCCGCGCTGCCGTACGACAGCCCGAACAGCAGTTGGATCAGCTTGCCCGCACCGACCATCTGCACGACCAGATACAGCACGACGATCGTCAGCGCGTTCGCCGACGTCAGCAGCCGGATCGGGCGCTGCGCGAAGCGGTACGCGACGACGTCGACGAACGTGAACTTGCCGAGATTGCGCAGCGGCTCGGCGATCAGGAACATCACGAACGGCCAGCCGACGAGAAAGCCGATCGAGTAGATGAGCCCGTCGAAGCCGAACATGAACACCATGCCGGACAGCCCGAGGAACGAGGCGGCCGACATGTAGTCGCCCGCGATCGCGAGGCCGTTCTGCAGCCCCGTGATGCCGCCGCCGGCCGTGTAGAAGTCGCGTGTCGAGCGCGTGCGGCGCGCGGCCCAGCGCGTGAGCGCGAGCGTCGCGAACACGAACGCGAAGAACATCGCGATCGCGACCGGGTTCAGCTCGACCTTGTCCGGCATCGGGCCGGCGACCGATACCGCATGCGCGGCAGACGAAACGAAGACGGACAGCGCGCCGAGCGCGATCGATGAGCGTCGCATCGCAGCCTCCCTCACGAACGGCCGAGCAGCGCGTCGACGCGGCGGTCGAACGCGCGGTTCGCACGCAGCACGTAGCACGCGGTCAGCGCGACGGCGATCGCGATGATCGCGACGCCGGCGGCAATGCCGACCGTCGTCGTCGCGCCGCGGTACAGCGGCGCGGCGAGCACTTGCGGCGCGAGCGCGACGAGCAGGATGAAACCGTAGTAGGTGGCGATCATCAGCGCCGTCAGCGCGAAGCTGAAGCGGCGCCGCGCGCGCACGAGCTGCTGATAGTCACGGCGCGCCGTGACCGATTCGATGACGGAAAGCTCCATGGTGTCTCCTGTGCGTCGTCTCGCGACGCTGTCTTGTCGATGACCGGCGCGTGAACCGAGCCGCCCGCGCCGCGGCGGCATGATCGGTTACACGACGCGGTCCGCGCGCAACCGCGCGACGTCGTCGGCGGACAGCCCGAGCCAGCTGCCGAGCACCGCATCGGTATCGGCGCCGAGCACCGGCGGCGCACCGCGCACCGGCAATCGCGCGCCGTCGAAGCGGTACGGCGGCGCGAGCACGTGCACGCCGCCCGCGACCGGATGCGGCTGCCGCGTGACGAGCCCCGCGCGCGTCGCACGCTCGGACGTGAGCGCCTCGTGCAGCCCGAGCACCTCTCCGCAGGGGATCCCGGCGTCGGCGAGCGCGGTGAGCAGCGCCGCGCGCGGCCGGCGCGCGAGCTCGCGGCGCAGTTCCGGCAGCAGGTCCGCGCGATTCTCCGAGCGGCCGAGATTGGTGCGATAGCGCGGATCGGCCGCGAGATCGGGCCGTTCGAGCACGTCGCAAAAGCGCGCGAACTGCGTGTTGTTGCCGACCGTGATCACGAGCGGGCCGTCGGCCGCATCGAACACGCCGTACGGCACGATCGACGGATGCGCGTTGCCGTAACGCGGCGGGTCCTTCTCCATCAGCAGCGCGTCGAGCCCGTAGTACGCCGTGATCATCAGCCCGCAGTCGAACAGCGCCATCTCGATGCGCCGGCCGCGCCCGGTCGCGTGACGCTCGTACAGCGCGGCAAGAATCGCCTGCGCCGAATACATGCCGGTGAACAGGTCGACTGCCGCGACGCCGAACTTCAGCGGCGGCTGGCCCGCTTCGCCGTTCAGCGCCATCAGCCCCGCCTCGCCCTGCACGACCAGGTCGTAGCCGGGGCGAGCGGCTTCCGGCCCCGAGCGGTCGTAGCCCGAAATCGCGCAATGCACGAGACGCGGATTGCGTTCGGCGAGCGTGTGGTAGCCGAGCCCGAGCTTTTCCGCGCCGCCGAGCTTGAAGTTGTGAATCAGCACGTCGGCCTGCGCGGCGAGGTCCTGCGCGATCCGCTGCCCCGCTTCCGTCTGCAGGTCGATGCAGAGCGAGCGCTTGCTGCGGTTCACGCTGTTGAAGTACGTGGTTTCGGTGTCGCCGATCCGGATGCCCCAGTCGCGCGTATCGTCGCCGCGCGCGGGATGCTCGACCTTCACGACTTCCGCGCCGAAATCGGCGAGCACCATCGCGCACCACGGGCCCGCGAGCACGCGCGACACGTCGAGCACCTTGACGCCGGCGAGCGGCAGCGCACGCGGTTCGTTCGTCATGTTCGTCTCCTCCATTTGCGATCGCGCGTTATCGTTTCGACAGCGCGATATAGCGCGCGAGATGATGATCCTCGTCGCCGAGCTGGTGATCGATCATCACGAGCCGCTTCGCGTAGTGCGACAGCGGCAGCTCCCACGTCATCCCGATTCCGCCGTGCAGCTGGATGCTCTCCTCCGCGACGAGCGTGCCGATCCGGCCGATCGTGTATTTCGCGGCGGCCAGCGCGCGCTCGCGCAGGTCGCGCGGCGCGTCGAGCTGCGCGGCCGCGTTGATCACGGCCGAGCGCGCCTGCTCGACTTCGAGCAGCAGGTCCGCCATCCGGTGCTGCAGCGCCTGGAAGCTGCCGATCGGCATGCCGAACTGCTTGCGCGTGCGCAGATAGTCGAGCGTGTGCGCCTTCGCGACGTCCATCGCGCCGAGCGCTTCCGCGGACAGCGCGAGCAGCCCGTACCCGAGCACGCGCTCGAGCAGCGCCGCGCCCTGCTCGCCGTCGTGCTCGCCAAGTGCCGCATCGGCCGGCAATACGACGCGCTCGAAGCGCACCTCGGCCGCGCGGCCGCCGTCGATCTTGCGATAGTCGCGCAGCGACACGCCCGCCGCGTTTGCCGGCACGACGAACAGGCCGATGCCGGCCGCGTCGTCGTCGCGGCCCGCGACGCGCGCGCTGACGACGAAGAACGCCGCCTGCGCGGCCTGGTCGACGACGCCCTTTGCGCCCGTCAATACCCAGCCGTCGCTCGTGCGCTCGGCGCGCGTGCGCACCGTCGTCAGTTCGTAGTGCGAGCCCGGCTCGTCGTGCGCGAACGCGGCGCTCGCGCTGCCGTCGATCAGCGCGGCCAGCATCGTGCGATGCGCGTCGCCGCCCGCGAGCGACAGTGCGCGCCCCGCGAGCAGCGTGCCGAGAAACGGCTCGACGACAAGCCCGCGTCCGAGGCATTCGAATACCACCGCGATATCGAAGCCCGCGCCGCCGAACCCGCCGTCGGCTTCGGGAAACAGCGCGCCGACCGCACCGAGTTCGGCAAAGCGCCGCCACATCGTGCGGTCGAAACCGTCGGCCGACTGCGCGATGCGGTCGCGCACCGCGAACGGATACTGCTCGGCGATGAAGCGGTTCAACGTGTCCGCCAGCATCCGGCGGTCTTCTGTGTGCTGGAAATCCATCGTCGCGTTCCCTCGTTACAGCCCGAGCATCATCTTCGCGATGATGTTCTTCTGGATCTCGTTCGAGCCGCCGAAGATCGACAGCTTGCGGTTGTTGAAGTACTGCTGCGCGGCGCGCGCGGCACCGTCCGGGCCGATCGGCTCGGCGCCGTCGCCGGCGTCCGCGTCGAGTGCGTCGTCGACGAACGGCTGCGCGTACGGCCCCATCGCGCGGCGCATCAGCGACGTGATTTCCTGGCGGATCTGCGTGCCGCGGATCTTCAGCATCGAGCTTTCCGCGCCCGGCGCGCCGCCGCCGGCGACCGCGGCCAGCACGCGCAGGTTCGTCGTGCGCATGTTCTCGAGCTCGATCTCGACGCGCGCGATGCGCGCCGCGAAGAACGGATCGTCGGCGAGCGGCCGGCCGTTCTTCTCGACTTTCGCGGCAACCGCGCGCAGCCGATCGAGCGCGGCCGTCGAAAAGCCGACGCCCGCGATGTTGGTACGCTCGTAGGTGAGCAGGTATTTCGCGTAGGTCCAGCCGCGGTTCTCTTCGCCGACGAGGTTCTCGACCGGCACGCGTACGTCGGTGAAGAAGACCTCGTTCACTTCGTGCTCGCCGTCGAGCGTGATGATCGGCCGCACCTCGACGCCCGGCGTGTTCATGTCGATCAGCAGGAAGCTGATGCCTTCCTGCTTGCGCACGTCGGTCGCGGTACGCACGAGGCAGAAGATCATGTTCGCGTAGTGGCCGAGCGTGGTCCACGTCTTCTGCCCGTTCACGACGTAGTGATCGCCGACGCGCACGGCGCTCGTCTTCACCGACGCGAGATCGGATCCCGCGCCGGGCTCCGAATAGCCCTGGCACCACCAGTCGGTGCCGTCG
>NZ_KV786615.1:0-23718 GCF_001806955.1 Burkholderia sp. HMSC10F09 | reverse complement strand
GCCCTGGCACCACCAGTCGGTGCCGTCGAGAATGCGCGGCAGCCAGTGGCGCTTCTGCGCTTCGCTGCCGTACTTGATCAGCACGGGCCCCAGCATGTTGACGCCGAACGGCACGATGCGCGGCGCGCCGGCCAGCGCGCATTCGTTGTCGAACAGGAACTTCTGCGCGACGCTCCAGCCGGGGCCGCCGTATTCGCGCGGCCAGTGGCTCGCGAGCCAGCCGCGCGCGTTCAGGATCGCGTGCCATTCCTGCATGTCGTCGCGCGTCAGCGGCAGGCCGTGCTTGACCTTGTGCGCGGTGCGCTCGGGCAGCTCGGTTCGCAGGAAGCGCTGCACGTCCGCGCGGAACGCTTCCTCTTCAGGCGTGAAATTGAGGTCCATCGTGAGTCGGTGTCCAATCCGAGGGGTGTGGGCGTCCGGGTACGGACGCGTTCGAAAGCATTCAGTCGATGCGGTTCAGGCTCGCGAAATTGGCGCCGCGCTCGACGAGCTCGACGAGCAGCGGCGACGGCTTCCAGAACAGCGGATCTTCTTCGGCGAACGCGCGGATGTCGGCGAGCACGTTCGCGAGACCCACCGTGTCCGCGTAGTGCATCGGGCCGCCGCGATAGCGCGGAAAGCCGTAGCCGTGCAGGAATACCGCGTCGACGTCGAGCGGCCGCAGCGCGATCTTCTCGTGCACGACGTTCGCGCCTTCGTTGATCATCGCGGCGAGATAGCGGCGCAGAATCTCGTCGTCGGTGAATGCGCGCGGCACGATGCCCTTCTTCGCGCGTTCCTGCTCGACGATCGCTTCGACTTCCGGATCCGGCGTGCCGACGCGTGCGCCGTCCGGATACAGGTAGTAGCCGCGGCCGGTCTTCTGGCCGAACCAGCCGCGCTCGCAGAGCCGGTCTGAAATCTCGACGTAGCGTGCACGCGGGTCGCGCGTCGCCGCGCGGCGCTTGCGCGTCGCCCAGCCGATGTCGCCGCCGGCGAGGTCGACGACCTGGAACGGCCCCATCGGAAAGCCGAATTCGCGCACCGCGCGATCGATCTGGTACGGCGACGCGCCGTCTTCCATCAGGTAGTCGGCCGCCGTGCGATACACGGCGAGAATCCGGTTGCCGATGAAACCGTCGCAGACGCCCGCGCGCACCGGCATCTTCTTCAGCTGGCGCGCGAGCGCGAACGCGGTCGCGACGACGTCCGCGCTCGCGCGGGCCGGCACGACGATTTCGAGCAGCTTCATCACGTTGGCCGGCGAGAAGAAATGCAGGCCGATCACGTCGGCCGGACGATCGATGCTGGCTGCGAGCGCGTCGATGTCGAGATACGACGTGTTGGTCGCGAGCACCGCGCCCGGCTTGCACACGCGTGCGAGCTCCGCGAACACGGCCTGCTTCACGGCCATGTCCTCGAACACGGCTTCGATCACGACGTCGACCTGCGCGAGCGCGTCGTACGACGTGCTGCCCTTGAGCCGCGCGATGCGTGCGGCCTGCGCGGCGGGCGTCATCCGCCCCTTCGCGACGAGCGCGTCGTAGACCTTCTCGACGTGCGCGCGGCCGCGTGCGAGCGCGGCTTCGTCGCGCTCGATCATCGTGACCGGCAGCCCGGCGTCGAGCGCCGCGATCGCGATCCCCGCCCCCATCGTGCCGCCGCCGACCACGCCGATCCGCTCGATCGGCCGCGCGGTGCCGCGGCGCGCCTCCGGCACCTTCGCGGCTTCGCGTTCGGCGAAGAACGCGTGTACGAGGCCCGCGCGCTGCGGGCTGTCGATGCATTGCAGGAACAGGCTGCGCTCGAGTTTCATTCCCGCGTCGAACGGCTGCGCCAGCGCGGCTTCGACCGCGTCGACGATCTTCGCCGGCGAGAACAGCCCGCGCGACTTCTTCGGCAGCTCGGCACGAGCGGCGTCGATCGCGGCCTGCGCGGCCGCGCGATCCGCCAGCGCCTGCGCGTCGCGCGTACGCCGGGCCGGCGCGCCGAGCGACACCAGCTCCTGCGCGTAGGCAAGCCCTTCGGCAAGCGTGTCGTCGCTGTGCGCGAGGCGATCGACGAGGCCGAGCGCGAGCGCTTCCTCAGCGCTCGCGTGGCGGCCTGTCAGCATCAGGTCGAGCGCCGCCTTCGCGCCGATCAGCCGCGGCGTGCGCTGCGTGCCGCCGGCGCCCGGCAGCAGCCCGAGCGTGACTTCGGGCAGCCCGAGCTTCGCGCCGGGCACCGCGAGCCGGTAATGCGCGGCGAGCGCGACTTCGAGGCCGCCGCCGAGCGTCGCGCCGTGCAGCGCGACGACGACGGGCTTCGCGCTCGACTCGATGCGTGCGCACACGTCGGGCAGCGACGGCGGCACCGGCGGCTTGCCGAATTCGCGGATGTCCGCGCCGGCGATGAAGTTGCGGCCGGCGCCGACGATCAGCACGGCGCGGATCGCGTCGTCGGCCTGCGCGGCGTCGAGCGCGTCCGCGAGGCCGCGGCGCACGTCGGCCGACAGCGCGTTGACGGGTGGATGATCGATCGTGACGACGAGCACCTTGTCGCGCCGTTCGCGCGTGACGGTGCCGTTGGACGGGGCGGAAAAAGCGGGCGAGTTCATCGTGTCTCCTTGATGCGGCGGCCGGCGTCGCGGCGGCCGGCGCGCGGCCGGGCCGGGACGCCCGCTCCGATCCCGCGCATCACGCGATGGCGGGACAGATCCGGCGGCATGCCGGGGGCATGACTCGATTCTCGATTGATCGAGATTCATTGACAATTCCAGCGAGCTTTTACAAGCTGTCAAGTCCGACTTGACATTGAACGTTTGCCGGCCCGTGTGCGAGCCGGTACGGAGACGCCCGGATGGACCTGAACGCGCTGACGCTGCTCGTCGAGATCCTCGACGCCGGCAATCTGAGCAAGGCCGCGCAGCGGCTGAAGATGAGCCGCGCGAACGTCAGCTATCGGCTGAACCAGCTCGAGCGCTCGATCGGTCAGCAGCTCGTACGGCGCACGACGCGACGCATCGAGCCGACCGAGATCGGGCTGAAGCTGTACGAGCACGGCCGGCGCATCCGCAACGAACTGCTCGCCGCGCAGGAATCGGTGACGACGCTCGGGCAGGACCTGCAGGGCCGCGTGCGGTTGTCGGTACCGAGCGGCTACGGGCAGATGGTGATGGCCGACTGGCTGCTCGCGTTCAAGCGGCTGCATCCGGGCATCGTGCTCGACGTCGTGTTCGAGAACCGCGTCGAGGATCTGATGCGCGACGAGATCGACATCGCGGTGCGCGTGATGCCCGAGCCGCCGCCGAATCTCGTCGCGCGCGACATGGGGGCGGTGCGCTACGTCGCCTGCGCGTCGGCCGCGTTCGCGGCCGAGCACGGGATGCCGGCGAGCCTCGACGCGCTGTCGGCCGGCCCGGTCGTCACCGCGACGGTGATGGGCCGGCAGTTGCGCATTGCCGCGTATCTCGGCGACGAACGTCACGAGGTGCTGCTCGAGCCGACGCTGGTATCGGAGAACTTCCTGTTCCTGCGGCAGGCGATCCTCGCCGGCATCGGCGTCGGCATCGTGCCCGACTACGTCGTGCAGGACGACATGCGGCGCGGCGCCATCGTCACGTCGCTCGACGCATATCGGCTCAGCATCTTCGGCACGCACATGTACATGCTCTACATGCCGAACCGTCATCACACGCGCGCGACCTCGACCTTCATAGAGTTCATCCTCGAACAGGCCGGAAAGACCGGCCGGCGCGGGCCCGACGCGCTGCGTCAGGGTTCCTGACGGATGACAATCGGCGCGCCGCGCGGCGACAATAGCGCGCCCGCCGCCTCCTTCGACTTCATTGCTGCAGAGGGTTCCATGTTCGACCGGCTTCGTCCGTCTTCGCGTCCGTGGACGCTGATCGCCGCCATCGCGCTCGTCGCGTTCAATGCCGCCTGCACGTCGCCTGCCGCGCCGCCCGCCGCGGTCGTGCCCGTTGCGGCCTCCGGCGCCGCCGCGCCGCTGCCCGGCATGCATGCGCCCGAACTCGCGACCGGCTGGACCGACAAGCCGGGCTGGACCGCGCAGCACTACATGATCGCGGCCGCGAATCCGCTCGCGACGCAGGCCGGCTACGAGATGCTGAAGGCCGGCGGCACTGCGGTCGATGCGGCGATCGCGACGCAGATGGTGCTCGCGCTCGTCGAGCCGCAGTCGTCCGGCATCGGCGGCGGCGCGTTCATGCTGTACTTCGACGGCAAGACGACGCAGGCGTACGACGGCCGCGAAACGGCGCCGGCCGCCGCGACCGACCGCCTGTTCTACGGCCCGACCGGCCAGCCGATGAGCTTCTACGAAGGCGTCGTCGGCGGGCGCTCGGTCGGCACGCCCGGCGTGCTGCGCATGCTCGAGGCGGCGCATCGCGCGAACGGCAAGCTGCCGTGGCGGCGGCTGTTCCAGCCGGCGATCCGGCTCGCCGAGCATGGCTTCACGATCAGCCCGCGGCTCGCGACGCTGATCGCGAACGATCGCTATCTCGCGAACGATCCGGCCGCGCGCGCGTACTTCTACAACAAGGACGGCACGCCGAAGGCGGCCGGCACCGTGCTGAAGAACCCGGCGCTCGCGGTCGTGCTGCGGCAGGTCGCCGATCGCGGCGCGAACGCGTTCTATACCGGCGCGATCGCGCGCGACATCGTCGCGAAGGTGCGCAAGCACCCGACCAATCCCGGGCTGCTGTCGATGCAGGATCTCGCGCGCTACAAGGCGAAGGTGCGCGCGCCGCTGTGCGCCGACTACCGGCGCTCGATCGTCTGCGGGATGCCGCCGCCGTCGTCGGGCGGCCTCGCGATCGCGCAGATGCTCGGCATCCTCGAGGCGATGCCCGACTGGCAGCAGATCGGCGCGCAGAAGCCGGTGCGCAACGAGGTCGGCTACGAGCCGACGCCGTTCGCCGCGCACGTGTTCAGCGAAGCCGGGCGGCTCGCGTATGCGGATCGCGCGCGCTATGTCGCCGATCCCGACTTCGTGCCGCTGCCGGGCGGCAACTGGGCGAGTCTGATCGACAAGTCCTATCTCGCCCAGCGCGCGCAGTTGATCGGCGACAACAGCATGGGCGTCGCGCAGGCCGGCACGCCGCAGGGCGCGACGCTCGCGATGGCCGACGACCGCAGCCCGGAACTGCCGTCGACGTCCGACATCGCGATCGTCGACCGCTACGGTCACGCGCTATCGATGACGACGAGCATCGAAGATGCATTCGGCTCGCGGCTGATGGTGCGCGGCTTCCTGCTCAACAACCAGCTCACCGACTTCTCGTTCGTGTCGACCGAGAACGGCCGGCCGGTTGCGAATCGCGTGCAGCCCGGCAAGCGGCCGCGCTCGGCGATGTCGCCCGAACTCGTGTTCGACAAGAAGACGAAGCAGGTGACGCTGATCGTCGGCTCGGCCGGCGGCCCCGCGATCATCAATCACGTCGCGAAGGCGCTGGTCGGCGTGCTCGACTGGGGGATGACGATGCAGCAGGCGATCGCACTGCCGAATTTCGGCTCGATGAACGGGCCGACGCAGCTCGAACGCGGCCGCGTGTCGGACGCGCTCGTCGAAGGGCTCAAAGGCCGCGGGCACGACGTGCAGATCGTCCAGATGAACTCGGGGCTGCAGGGCATTCAGCGGCTCAACGTGCAGGGGCAAACGGTGTGGTTCGGCGGCGCCGATCCGCGGCGGGAAGGCGTTGCGATGGGCGAGTGAGCGGCCGCGCAGCGGCGACGCTTACGCCCGCCCCTTCCACGGCACCACGCGCCGCTCGACCCAGCGCATCGCGAGATCGAACAGCCACGCGATCGCGCCGATGATCAGGATGCCCATCACGACGATGTCGGTGCGCAGAAAGCTCGACGCGTTCAACACCATCTGCCCGAGCCCGGCCGTCGCCGCGACCATCTCGGCCGCGACGAGCGTCGTCCAGCCGAAGCCGATCGCGATCCGCAGCCCCGTGAGAATCTCCGGCAGCGCGGCCGGCAGCACGACGTGGCGCACGATCTGCGCGAAACTGCCGCCGAGCGAATACGCCGCATTGATCTGCTCGACGGTCGCCGCGCGCACGCCGGCGCGCGCCGCCATCGCGATCGGCGCGAAGCAGGCGAGGAAGATCACGACGAGCTTCGCGGTCTCGTCGATGCCGAACCAGATCACGACGAGCGGTAGATACGCGAGCGGCGGCAGCGGCCGGTAGAACTCGAGCAGCGGATCGAGCACGCCGCGCGCGATGCGGCTTACGCCCATCAGGATGCCGGCCGGCACGCCGATCGCGGTCGCGAGCAAGAACGCCCCGAATACGCGCGCGGCGCTCCATAGCAGATGCTCCGACAGCGGCAGCCCGCCCTGGATGCGACCGTGCCATGCGTCGACGAACGCAGTCCAGACCGCTTCGGGCGCAGGCAGGAACAACGGCGGCAGCCACTGCCGATGCGTCGCGACCCACCAGAGCACGGCGAGCGCCGCGATCGTCGCCGCGCTGAGCACGGCCGTGTTGCCGTGCCCCGGCAGCCGATAGCGGTGCGATGTGCGCGCCGGACGACGTGATGCCTCGTGGCGTTGCGCCGCGCCGTCATCCTGCTTGAAGTGCGCGGCCGTTCGATCGGCCGCCCACGAATCCTGTGTGCTCATGCTGTCCTGCCTGTGCAAAGTGCTGATCCGGCGACGCCCGACCGACACGCCGTGCCGTGCGAGCTCGCCCATCACGCGACCTCGCCGAGCGTTTCGTCGCGATGCAGATAGGCGATCAGGCGCTCACGCCATGCGATGAATTCCGGCGACGACTTCACCGCGCGCGCATCGCGCGATTCGACATAGCGGCGCGCGAACGGCAGCTCGAAGGTTTCCGCGATCCGGCCGGGACCGGGCGTCATCACGACGAGGCGCGTCGCGAGGAACAGCGCCTCCTCGACGTCGTGCGTGATGAAGAACACCGTCTTGCCGGTGCGCGCCCACACGTCGAGCACGAGCGCCTGCATCGTGCCGCGCGTCAGTGCATCGAGCGCGCCCATCGGCTCGTCCATCAGCAGCACGCGCGGATCGCTCGCGAGCGCACGCGCGATGCCGACGCGCTGCTGCATCCCGCCCGACAGTTCGTAGACACGCGCATGCGCGTGGTGCTCGAGCCCGACGAGCGCGAGCATGTCGCGCGCACGTGCCTCGCGCTCGGTCTTCGACACGCGCGCGAAGCGCAGCCCGAGCGCAACGTTGCCGAGCACGTCGAGCCACGGCAACAGCGCGTATTTCTGGAACACGACGCCGCGATCGGCGCCGGGCCCCTCGATCGGCACGCCGTCGACGCACACCTCGCCCGTCGTCGGCGCGACGAAGCCGGCCATGCAGTTCAGCAGCGTCGTCTTCCCGCACCCGGACGCGCCGAGCGCGACGACGAATTCACCGGCATCGATGCGCAGGTCGACGCGCGCGAGCGCCTGCGTCGTCGGCCGCCCGCGCTCGCCCGGATAGGCGACCGATACCTGACGGACTTCCAGCGTGCTCATGATCGAAGGCTCCGCGTGGGGATCGCCGCGCTCAGCGCGCGGCCTTCTGCACGAACTGCGGATCGACGCCGACCGAATAGTCGGACAGCACCGTCTGGATCGTGCCTTGCGATTTCAGGAATGCGGCCGTGGCCGCGAGCGATTTCGCGGCGCCCGATTGCGCGCCGCCGCCGAGCCAGGTCGACGATGCCTGCTCGGCCGGCGTCGGGAACGCGTACAGCGCGAGGCTCGCCGGCACGTCCTGCGCATTCGCGCCCGACACCTTCGCGACGGCCGCGACCTGCGGCGAGCCGACCTTCCATGCGGCCGTATGCGCGCGGTAGTCGGCGTCGGCCGCGGCGAGCACCTTGACGAAGCGCGTGACGAACTCCGGGTTCTCGCGCGCGAACTTGCGGTTCACGACGAAGCCGTCGAAGGTCGCCTTGCCGCTTTCCTTCGCGACCTGGCCCGACGTCGTCAGCACCGTGCCCGACTGCTTGACCTTCGCGAGCACCGGATCCCAGATGTAGGTCGCATCGATGTCGCCGCGCGTCCATGCGGCCGCGACTTCGGGCGGACGCAGGTTGACGATCTTCACGTCGTTCGGATTGACGCCCGCGGCCTGCAGCGCGACGAGCGTGTGGAAGTGCGACGTCGACACGAACGGCACGCCGATCTTCTTGCCCTTGAGCGCCGCGATGCTGGTCACGCCGGAGCCGTTGCGCGCGACGAGCGCCTCCGCGTCGTTGATGTTGTCGAGCACCCAGAACAGCGAGATGTCGAGCCCCTGCGACAAGCCGGCCGCGATCGGGCTCGAACCTGCCTCGCCGAGTTGCACCGAGCCCGACGCGAGCGCGCGGATCACGTCGGCGCCGCTGTCGAGCTTGCGGAACGTGACTTTGTAGCCGGTCGCCTTTTCGACTTCACCGCTCGCCTGCGCATAGCGCCACGGCACGACCATGTCCTGATACGCGATCACGACTTCGCGCGATTCGGCGTGTGCCGCGCCGAGCGCGGCGAAGGCGGTCAGCGCGACGACGGCGCGGCGGACGAAGCTGAAACGGGACATGCGGCTCTCCTTCGGAATGCGGGTGTTGCGGCGGAGAGCCGACTATAGGAGGTTTGCGCGCGGCGGGAGCGAACTTATCCTGCGAAGCTATCGACGGCGTTTCAGCTTTGCTTTTCACGCTGAATTGGATCGCGCGTCCGGTCGAGTGGCGATTGTCGTGCGAATACGCGCTTGGCGGCCGCACCAATGAAAAAGCCCGCATCGCTGCGGGCTTTTTCGGTTGCACGACTTCATGCAGAACAGGCAGCGCGGACGCTCAAACCACCCCCGCCCCGTGCGCCTGCAGATCGGCGTGATAGCTCGAGCGCACCATCGCGCCGACGGCCGCGTGCGTGAAGCCCATCTTGTACGCCTCTTCCTCGTACATCTTGAACGTGTCCGGATGCACGTATGCGCGCACCGGCAGATGATGCTCGGACGGCTGCAGATACTGACCGATCGTCAGCATGTCGACGTCGTGCGCGCGCAGGTCGCGCATCACCTGCAGAATTTCCTCTTCGGTCTCGCCGAGGCCAACCATCAGGCCCGACTTCGTCGCGACGTCCGGATGCAGCGCCTTGAAGTCCTTCAGCAGCTTCAGCGAATGCGCATAGTCCGAACCGGGGCGCGCTTCCTTGTACAGGCGCGGCACCGTTTCGAGGTTGTGGTTCATCACGTCGGGCGGCGCCGCGTTCAGGATCGACAGCGCACGGTCGAGGCGGCCGCGGAAGTCCGGCGTCAGGATTTCGATGCGCGTTTCCGGCGACTGCTCGCGCACTTCGCGAATGCATTCGACGAAGTGGGCCGCGCCGCCGTCGCGCAGGTCGTCGCGGTCGACGCTCGTGATCACCACGTACTTCAGCTTCAGCGCGGCGATCGTGCGCGCAAGGTTCTTCGGTTCGTCGGCGTCGAGCGGATCGGGACGGCCGTGGCCGACGTCGCAGAACGGGCAGCGGCGCGTGCACTTGTCGCCCATGATCATGAACGTCGCCGTGCCCTTGCCGAAGCATTCGCCGATGTTCGGGCAGCTCGCTTCCTCGCACACGGTGTGCAGGTTGTGCTCGCGCAGGATCGTCTTGATCTCGTTGAAGCGCGAGCTGCCGGTGGCCGCCTTCACGCGGATCCACTCGGGCTTCTTCAGCTTCTCGATCGGCACGACCTTGATCGGAATGCGCGCCGTCTTCGCCTGCGCCTTCTGCTTGGCGGTCGGGTCGTACGCAGGGGTCGCGGCCGAATCGGCCGGTGCGGGAGAAGCGGTAACGTCAGTCATTCGAATGTTCCAGTGCGTGCGGCGTGTCGGCGGCCGCGGATTCGCCGTCGAGGTTGGCGATCAGACGCCGCACCAGCGTGCGGGCCACGTCGTTCCAGTCGGCGGCAACCTCGAGGCTCGCCATATCGACGGTTTCCAGTCCGGCATAGCCGCACGGATTGATCGCGAGAAACGGGCGCAGATCCATCTTCACGTTCAGGCTCAGCCCGTGATAGCTGCAGCCGTTGCGGATCTTCAGGCCGAGGGCGGCAACCTTCGCGCCCTCGTGCACGCCGGATGCCACGTAGATCCCCGGCGCGCCCGCCTTGCGGACCGAAGCGAGATTATACGCCGCGAGGGTTTCGATCACGGCCTCCTCGATCTTCGTCACCAAGCTGCGCACCATCAGCTTGCGCCGGCGCAAGTCGAGCAGCAGGTAGGCGACGATCTGGCCGGGGCCGTGATAGGTGATTTGCCCGCCGCGGTCGACCTTCACGAGCGGAATGCCGCTATCGGCCACCAGCAGATGGGCCGGATCGCCGGCCTGGCCGAGCGTGTAGACGGGCGGATGTTCGACGATCCAGATCTCGTCGACGGTGTCGGCCGTGCGCGCGTCGGTGAATGCGCGCATCGCGTCGAAGCTCGTCTCGTACGGCTCGACGCCGCGCCAGCGCACGACGACCGGCGGGACCGCGATGGCGGCGGACGATTCGGGAGCGGCGACGGGCGTGGACACAATGGCAACCGGCGAAACGGACATGGGCGGTAGTTTACCGAAAACCCATGGGTCTCGCCGGCCGCGGAAAGGGACGGATCGCGGCGATCCGTCCGAGGAAAGCGCGCGTCAGACGGTTCGCCAGCCGTCGTGAAACAGCGCGCTCACGCGTTCGCGCAGCCGTGCGAGTCCGCTGAGCGCGACGTCCTTCGCGGGCCGCGACACCGAAAACGCGACGCACGCGCTCTGCCCGCCTTCCGCGCTGAGCCACAGCCGCTCGCCGCGACGCAGCCGCAGCGTCTCGCCGTCGACGAGGAAGTAGTCGTCGACATCGTTGCTGCGCGTCGCCCACACCGGCCCGCACTGGACCGTCAGCCGCGTGCTGCGCTGCACCTTCATCGGCACCGTTTCGCCGGGGGGAATCTCGAACGTGACGCTTGTGGAAATTTCTTGCATGATCGACTCCGCCAAAAAACGCTTCGATGGCTACAATCGTAGTCATTGCGACACGTCCGACCAAACGACCAATTTTCACGTCGATGTGAGGAAAATTAGCAAATGGACCTGCGCCAGCTGCCCGCGCTGAACGCGATTCGCGCGTTCGAAGCCGCTGCCCGGCACGAGAATTTCTCGCGCGCCGCCGACGAACTGTTCGTCACGCACGGCGCGGTCAGCCATCAGGTGCGCGCGCTCGAAGACGAGCTCGGCGTGAAGCTGTTCACGCGCAACGGCAAGCGCCTGTGCCTGACCGACGCCGGGATGCGCTACGCGCAGCAGGTCCGCACCGCGCTGATGATGCTCGCCGACGCGACGCGCCAGGTGCGCGCGAGCGACCGCGATCGCCGGCTCGTCGTGTCGATGCTGTCGTCGTTCGCCGCGCGCTTCGTCACGCCGCGGATCGGCACGTTCATCGAACGCCATCCGGAAATCGACGTCGAGTTGCAGTCCACGAATGCGCTGACCGACTTCGCACGCGACGACGTCGATCTCGCGATCCGCTTCGGCTTCGGCAGTTATCCGGGGCTGTATGTCGAGCCGCTGCTCGACGAGGCGTTCTTTCCGGCGTGCGCGCCGACGCTGAACGGCGGCAAGCTGCCACAGACGCCCGCCGATCTCGTCCATTACAACCTGCTGCGCTCCGACGACGAGCTGTGGCGCCCGTGGTTCGACGCGGCGGGCCTCGATACGCTGACCGAACCGAAGCGCGGCATTCTCTATCAGGACTCGTCGAATCTGCTGCAGGCCGCAATCGAGGGTCAGGGCATCGCGCTCGTGCGCCGCTCGCTCGCGCTGCACGATCTGCTCGACGGCCGGCTCGTGCGGCTGTTCGACATCGACGGGCCGAGTCCGTGGCACTACTTCTTCGTGTGCCCGCCGCCGCTGCTCGGTACGCCGCGCGTGCAGGCATTCAGGACGTGGATTCTTCAGGAAGTCGCGCAGTTCAAGCTGCTCTGCGACGAACTCGATGCGCGGCGTGCGGCCGGCAAGTGTCCGCAGGAGTGTGCGCGAGAAGGCGGGTGGAAGGGGATTGCCGCCCGTTCCGCCGGCACCGGCGGAACGGAGGACGAAACGCACGCGGCATCGGCCGTTACAGCACGACCTTGACCATCGGATGGCCGGTCAGCGCGCGGTAGATGTTGTCGAGCTGTTCCTGGCTCGTCGCACGCACCGTGACGGTCAGCCCCGTATAGTTGCCGCCGCTCGACGCGCGCTCCTCGATCTTCTCGAGGTCGATCTCGTTGTCGTGAACGCTCACGACCTTGAAGATCGTGTCCTTGAACTCGGGGTGCGCCTTGCCCATGATCTTGATCGGGAAGTCGCACGGGAACTCCAGCAGCGACTCCTTCGGCGTTTCGATCGCGCCGGTCACCTCGACGGTTTTGGTCGGTTCGCTCATCACTTCCTCCGGGAAAGGTCAAACTGTTCAAACTCGCGCGCTTTCGCGCGCTGGTACGCGTCGTACAACGCCGCGAATACCGGGCCCGGCTTGCCGCCCTGTACGGGCAGATCGTCGAGCGACGTCACCGGCAGCACTTCCTTCGTCGCCGATGTAATCAGGATTTCGTCCGCGGCGCGCAGCTCGCTTTCGCTGATCTCGCGCGCGATGAAGCGGATGCCGCATTCGTCGGCGAGCTCCTCGAGCAGCGCATAGCGGATCCCCTCGAGGATCTTGTTGCTGCGCGGCGGCGCATACAGCTCGCCGTTCTTCACGACCCAGACGTTCGACGACGATCCTTCGGTCAGGTTGCCGTCGCGCAGCTGCACCGTTTCGAACGCGTCGCGCTCGGCCGCATGCTGTGCCATCAGCACGTTGCCGAGCAGCGACGTCGACTTGATGTCGCAATGCAGCCAGCGCCGATCTTCGGCCGTCACGCAGCGCACACCCTTCGCGCGCTCCTCCGCAGACGGCAGCCGCAGCGGGCTCGTCATCGCGAATACGGTCGGCACCGCGTTCGCCGGGAACGCATGGCCGCGCTTCGCGACGCCGCGCGTCACTTGCAGGTACACGAGCGCGTGGCTATCGCCGAGCGCCTGCGCATTCGCGTCGACGAGGCGCTCGATCAGCGCGCGCCAGCCCGCCGCGTCGTGCGGGTTGTCGATGCCGATCTTCTTCAGGCTGCGCTCGAGCCGCTCCAGATGCTGTGCGATCCGGAACGGCACGTGCGCGCCGTCGTGCGCATAGACGGGGACGACTTCATACACCCCGTCGCCGAAGATGAATCCGCGATCGAGCACCGGCACGCGTGCTTGCGACAGCGGCACCATTTCTTCTTGAGACGCTACGCTCAGATAGACGATCGGTTCGAATTCGGTTGGGCTCATGGCTATACCAGATGGGGATGAAGTCGTCGAAAGAAAGACCCGCCGCGCGTTACTTCTTCTTGCTGAACATCAGCAGGATCGAGTCCCAGATACGGCCGAAGATACCCGCTTCCGGCACGGCCTGCAGCGCGACGACCGGGAATTCGGACAGCGTCTTGCCGTCGGCGACGACCTTCACGGTGCCGACCTGCTGCCCTTGCGCGAGCGGCGCGATCAGCGGCGCATTGACGTCGACTTCCGGCTTGACCTTGTCGCCGAGGCCGCGCGGCACGGTCACCCACTGGTCGCTCGCGACGCCGACCTGCACGGTGTTCTCCTTGCCCTTGTAGAGGCGCGGCGTCGAGATCGCCTGGCTGCCCTTGAACAGGCGCACCGCGTCGAACGCGCTATAGCCGTAGTTCAGCATCTTCATGCTGTCCTGCGTGCGGTCGCTCTCCTTCGGCTCGCCCATCATCACGGCGACCAGACGGCGCTGTGCGTCCGAAGCGCCCGGAATCGGGCGCTTCGCCGACGAGATCAGGCAGAAGCCGGCTGCCTGCGTGTGGCCGGTCTTCAGGCCGTCGACGGTCGGATCGAGCCACAGCAGACGGTTGCGGTTGCCCTGGCGGATGTTGTTGTACTTGAATTCCTTCTCCGAGAAGATGCCGTAGTACTGCGGAAAATCGCGGATCAGGTGCGCGGACAGCTTCGCGAGGTCGCCGGCCGTCGTGTAGTGGTTCGGGTCGGGCATGCCGTTCACGTCGGCGAAGTGCGTGCCTTTCATGCCGAGGCGCTGCGCCTCGTCGTTCATCATCGTGACGAACTGCGCTTCGCTGCCGCCGACCAGTTCGGCCAGCGCGATCGCCGCGTCGTTGCCCGACTGGATGATCATCCCGTACACGAGGTCGTGCACCGACACCGGCTTGTTCGCCTCGATGAACATCCGCGACTCGTCGCGGCCGACACGGCGCACGGCCTCGCTCGGCGTGACGATCTGCTCCATCGAGATCTTCTTCTTGTCGAGCGCTTCGAACACGAGGTATGCGGTCATCAGCTTCGTCAACGACGCCGGCTCCACACGCTCGTCCGCATTGCCCGAGGCGAGCACCGTGTTGCTCGTCGCATCGACGAGCACCCACGAGCGCGCGTTCACGCCCGGCGGCGGCACTGCGCCCGGCATGAAAGTCGCCGGTGCGCCGGTCGACTGCTCGGCGGCGGCCGGCGCCGCATGCGCGGCCTTGGCCTTGGCGGCCGGCTTCGCCTCGGCGACGACGATCGTCGACGCGAGCGCGACAGGCAGCATCACGCCGAGCGCGACGTTGCGCGCGGCGGTGCCGAAGGCGATGGAGGAAGCGAGGGACTTGAGGCCTTGGGAAGACAGACGCATGATCGATTCAGGCTGATGGCAGAAAGTGCGGCGCGAAACGCGCACGGTTGAACGGCAAGGCGGCAGGCGTTTCGGGGCACTCGCCCGATACCTCGGACGACGCGAAACGCGCCGGTTGGACTCGTGCGGACGCGTTCGGTTCGCGGCCGTCGCGAGCGGACGGACAGGCAGCGAAACGAGCGCCGCATGGGCCCAGCCGGGCCGCGGGCGACGCGAAATGCGGCCATTATACGTGGCCGCGAAACGCGTTTTCGCGAAGCGGAGGATGAAAGGCCGTGCATGCGGCCGGCAGGCATCGTGCGGCCGCATCGCGCGACAACTCGGTGGAGATGCCATTTGCAATGCGACTCGACCGACCCGCGAGTAAGCCGCCATGAATGCGCGTACAGGTTTTTATAGGCGCACACGCGCGGCCAGAAGCTTGTCCCGTCAGGACGGCGGCAGCGGAAGATGGAGCGTGACGGACGGCACGACAAAGATGGAACAGCGATCGGAAAAGGAATGAAATCGCCGCCTCGAGCACGTCGCTTCGCTCGGCTGCCGTGCCTTCGAGCGCGACACGATGTCGCTCGAAGCACGGCGCGGTTTCGAATGCAGGCCGCTATACCGTCTACCGCCACGCATCGATGACGATGCGCTTCAGCACATGCAGCTTGCGATGGAAGAAATGCTCGGCGCCCGGAATCACGACGACCGGCAGTTCCTGCGGGCGCGCCCAGTCGTACACGGACGCGATCGGCACCGTGTCGTCGAGTTCGCCGTGAATGACGAGCGTGTTCTCCGGCACGTCGGCCACTTGCCAGCGGCTCGCGGCCGTGCCGACGAATACCATCCGCTCGATCGCCTCGCCCGCGTCGCGCAGCCGCTTCGCGACATGCGACAGCACGAAGGTGCCGAACGAAAAGCCCGCGAGCACGAGCGGCAGGTCCGCATACGCGGGCTGCGCGCGCATGTGCGCGACCACCGCGAGCAGATCGTCGGCCTCGCCGATGCCGTTGTCGTGCACGCCTTCGGTCGCGCCGACGCCGCGGAAGTTCGACCGGTAGACCACATAGTCGAGCTGCACGAGCGTGCGCGCGAGCGTCTGCGCGACCTTGTTGTCCATCGTGCCGCCGAACAGCGGATGCGGGTGCGCGACGAGCGCGATCCCGCGCGGCGCGGCGCTGCCTTCGCGCACCGCGTCGGGCATGTCGACCGCGATTTCGATCTGCCCGACCGGGCCGGCAATCAGCGATTTCTGCGTATGTACGTTCATGACGCCGGCCCGCTCAGATCTTCAGGCGCTCGACGATCTTTCCGTCGCGCAGATGCGACTCGACGATCTCGTCGATGTCGGCCTTGTCGACGTACGTGTACCACGTGCCTTCCGGATACACGACCATCACCGGCCCTTCCTCGCAGCGGTCGAGGCAGCCGGCCTTGTTGATGCGGACCTTGCCGGCGCCGGCGAGGCCCAGTTCCTTCACGCGCTTTTTCGCGTATTCCTGCATCGTCTGCGCGTCGCATTGCGCGCAGCTCGGGCGGTCGGCGCCGGGCTCGCGCTGATTCAGGCAGAAGAAGACGTGGTGCTGGTAGTAGGAATCCATGGTGATGACGACGAGCGGCCCGGCGATGCCGGACGGATGGTGGGCGGAACGCCGTTGCGCGGCGCTCGGACGGTGCGGACGATTATAACGAGCGGCGCGCGCCGCTGCCTGCCGGCTGCCCGCCGCGCCGCCCGTCACCGGCGAAAGCTGCCCGCCCCGCCGCCCGTCACCGGCGCGCGAAGGCCGGCAGCCACGCGCGCTCGACGCGCTGCCCGAGCCAGATCAGCGCCGCGTACGGCCAGATCCACGCGAGCCAGCGCGCGAGGCTGTTGAAGTGCACGTAGCGCCCCTGCCGCCAGCCGGACAGCGTGAAATCGAAGAACGGATTGACGGGCAGCAGATTGACGAGCGCAATGCCCGCGAGCAGCGCGACGGCTGCGAGCGCCGCGCGCCACGTCGCCGGCACGCGCAGCGCGACGAGCGCCGCCGCGAAGCCGAGTTCGATGCCGAGCCGCGCGCCGGGCGTCGCCCAGACGACGACGAGCCCCGTCGCCGACTGCATGAACGTCGCCGCCGCCTTCAGCACGAGCGCCGCGCCGAGGAAGGCGGCCAGCAGCCGGATCCGCGGCGCCTGCGCCCGCATCGCGAGCGATGCGACGGCGAGTGCGGCGAACAGCATCAGCGCGCCGATCACGGCCTCCCACGCGGAGTCGGACAGCCAGCCGTCGACGCGCTCCGGCCATTCGCCGACGTGCCACGCGGCGGGCAGCCACGCGAGCAGCGCGTCCTGCATCGACGCATCCGCACGCGCCCACAGCGCGGCCGGCCAGTCGCCGATACCGAACAGGAACGGCGACGGAAACAGGATCGCGAACGGCCACACCGCGGCGAGCAGCAGCGGCGTCGCGCCGTCGGCCTCGAACCATGCGGTGCGCAGCCGCCGCAGCGCGCCGCGGTCGAGCAGCGCGCCCGTAGCCGGCGCGACGAGCGCCGCGCCCAGCAGCGCGCCGAGCGCATTGGCGCCGAGATCGAGATTCGACGCGACACGCGTCGGCAGATAGGTTTGCAGCGCTTCCATCGCGCCCGACAGCAGCACGCCGAGCGCGCCCGCGATCAGCGTCGCGGCGATGCCGCGATGCCGTGGATGCAGCGCGAGCACCGCGAGTGCGCCGAACGGCATGTAGCCGAGCACGTTGGTGACCACGTCGAAGGCGGTCACGTAGCGCTGCATCGGCGCGAACAGATAGTCGAACGGACCGATGCCGAACGACACCCAGCCTTCGAACGGGTACAGCGACGCGTAGACGACGAGCGCCGCATACGCGGCAAACGCCTGCCGCGCGAGCGACGACGCGCGATGCGTGCCGGGCGCGTTCATCGCCGCCGCGCGTCGCACGTCATGGCGTGCCCGCGTAGGCCTGCACGCCGACCCATGCGGCGATCTGCGACACGAGCTCGTCGCTCGCGGCGGCGAGCGCTCGCGCGCCGCCCGCGGCATCGGGCGTGCTCGACGGCGCGCGCGCGACGAAGGTGCGCTGGCCGAGCACCTTGCCGTCCTGCATCAGCGTCGCGCGCGCGGTGACGGCGCCGTGGCTCTGCGACTGTCCGTCGAACACCTGCTCGAACTCGCTCAGGTCGACCTTCAGCGTCGGCGCGCGCACGCCGTCCGAACCCTCGAGCACCGCGCCGCGCGCGGACAGCGCGCCGCGCAGCCGCTGCGTGAGCAGTTGCGCCGGCGGCGCGATCCAGCGGCTGTCGCGATAGACGGCCATGCGCTGCGCATCCGCGTACGCAAGGCGATAGACGAACTTGTCCGAGTCGAACGCTTCGGGCGCCGACACGTCGAGCACCTTCAGCGCGGGACCGCTGCCGACCGTGCCGACCGGCGTGGCCGGCCCGAGGTCGTAGCGGATGTTCGACAGTGCCGCGCGGTCGGCCGCGCAGCCGGCGGCGAGCACGAGCGTCAGCACCGCGAGCGCGGTCGCGGCCGGGCGCAGCGCGCGATCAAGGAGTCGGGACATGGCGTATTCCTGCATCAATCGAATGGTCGGTTGCAAAGCGCGGCACGGCCGCGCGTCAATGGCCGGCGGCCGCGCCGGGCCACACGAAGCCCGATTCGCCGGGGCCCGGTGCGGGGCCGGGCGAACCGAACAGCAGACTGCTCGGATTGCGGCCGAGTTCACCGGCGACGTCCTTCAATTGCCGCGACGCATCGCCGACGCCGCCCGCGAGCGCATTGAAGCGCGGCAGCGTGTCGTACTGCACGCGCGCGTTCAGGTCGTTCAGCGCGGTGCCGACCTGCTCGGCGGCCGTGCCGGCCTTGTTCAGATTCGCGACGAGCGGCCCGTTCGGCTGCAGCAGCCGGTTCGCCGACGCCATCGTCCGGTTCACCTCGGTCATCGTGCCTGGCAGCGCGGTCACGGCCGGGCCGAGCTGCTTCGACAGCGTCGTCACGCCGTCGGCCGCGTGCTGCAGGCTCTCGGCGGTGGCGCGCAGCTGCTCACGCATCTCCGGCGACATCAGCTCGTTCACGCTTTTGGCGGCGAGCTCGAGTTGCCGCAGCAGCACGTCGCCGCGCGACTGGAGCTGGTCGAACAGGCTCGGGCGCATCGGGATCTGCGCGATCGCTTTCGGCGACGACGGCAGCGGCGACAGATCGCGGCCCGTGTCCTCGAGCTGCACGAACGCGATGCCCGTCACGCCCTGAAAACCAAGGCTGCCGTACGTCGACTGCGTGATCGGCGCGTCGTGATCGACGAGAATCCGGATCCGGATCTGCCCCGGATGCGAGCGGTCGAAGCCGATCGACTGCACCTTGCCGACGTCGAGGCCGCGAAAGCGCACGGCGGCGTCCGGGAACAGCCCCGTGACGTTGGTGCGCGCGATCAGGTCGTACGGCACGCGTACCGTACGGTCGACGTTGAACCAGAACACGGCCCCCACGATCGCGAGCGTCAGCAGGATCGTGAACAGGCCGGCCCAGAACGCATGTGATTTGTTTTCCATTCGCGGGTTCCTTTACAGCTCGACGCTCGACAGCGCCGGTTCGAGGGCCGCCTTCGGCAGCTTCGCGCGCCGCTCGGGCGGCAAGGCCTGCAGCGCGCGGCGTCCGCGCAGCCCCAGGAAATACTCGTGGATGAACGGATGATCGACGTTGGCGGCCTCCTCGACCGGCGCGGCGACCAGCACCTTGCGATCGGCCAGCACCGCGACGCGCGTCGACAGCGCGACCATCGTGTCGAGATCGTGCGTGACCATCACGACGGTCAGCCCGAGCGTGCGGTGCAGCGTCGCGATCAGCTCGACGAATTCGTCGGATGCCTGCGGATCGAGGCCCGCGGTCGGCTCGTCGAGAAACAGCAGCTCGGGCTCGAGCGCGATCGCGCGCGCGATGCCGACGCGCTTCACCATCCCGCCCGACAGCGCCGCCGGCATCTTCGATGCGTGCTTGCACGGCAGCCCGACCATCTCGAGCTTGAGCATCACGATGTCGTGCAGCAGGTCCGGCGGCACGCGGCCGAGCTCGCGCAGCGGCTGCGCGACGTTGTCGAACACCGTCATCGACGAGAACAGCGCGCCGTGCTGAAACAGCATGCCGGAACGCGTGCGCATCAGCCGCGCGCTCGCCGCGTCGATGGTCGACGTGTCCTGGCCGAACACCTTGATCGTGCCCGACGTCGGCCGCTCGAGGCCGAGGATCTGCCGCACGAGCGTCGTCTTGCCGGAGCCCGAGCCGCCGACGATCGACACGATCTCGCCGCGCCGCACGTCGAAATCGAGCTTCTGGTGAACGATGTTGCGCCCGTAGCGCTTGGTCAGGTTGCGCACCTCGATCACGCGATCGTCGTGCGCGTCGGCCACGGCGGAAGGCGAAGCCGGTTCGTTCGATACGCTCATCCGAGCCCCACGTTCTGGAACAGGATCGCGAACACCGCGTCCGCGAGGATCACGACCGTGATCGACGTGACCACGGAGGTCGTCGTGCCTTCGCCGAGGCTCTGCGAGTTCGCCTTGATCCGGAAGCCGAAATGGCATGCGACGAGCGCGATCAGCATCCCGAACACGACGCCCTTGCCGAGACCGATGTACAGGTTCGCGATCGGCACGACACCCGGCAGCGAACGCACGAAGTAGTTCACGTCGATGCCGAGCACCATCTTCGCGGCGAGCGCGCCGCCCGTCAGCGCGACGATGTTGGTCCACATCACGAGCAGCGGCATCGCGACACCGAGCGCGAGCACGCGCGGCAGGATCAGCCGCAGCCCGTGCGGAATGCCCATCACGCGCATCGCGTCGAGCTCCTCGGTCACGCGCATCACGCCGATCTGCGCGGTAATCGCCGAGCCCGAGCGGCCCGCGACGAGAATCGCCGACAGCACCGGGCCGAGCTCGCGAATCACCGCGAGGCCGAGGATGTTCACGATGTAGCGGTTCGCGCCGAACATCTGCAGTTGCTGCGCGGACAGATAGCTGAGCACGATGCCGATCAGGAACGCGACGAGCGCCGTGATCGGCAGCGCCTGCGCGCCCGCGCTGTAGATGTTCGCGGACGTTTCCTTCCACGGCATCGTCTGCGGGCGGCGCAGCACCGACAGTGCGTCGAGGATCACGCGGCCGAACATCGCGATGCCGCCGTGCAGATGCTCGGCGAACGCGAACAGCATCAGCCCGAGCCGCGTGATAGGCCCGACACGCACGACGCGCTCGGGCGCCTCGCGCTGGCTGTCGAGCCGCTCGATGCGCTCGAAGATCGTGCGTTGCGTGGCCGTGAGTGCGATGCCCGGCGGCAGCTTGCGGCCCCATACGCGCCACAGCGCCTGGCCGCCGACGTGGTCGAGCCGCCCGATGCCGGACAAGTCCCATTCGCTCACGCTGCCTGTGGCGACGCTCTCGGCGCGGCGCACCACCGCACCGCGATTGCGGGCGAGGGCGAGCGCGGTCCACTGGCCGGTCAGGCGCACGGTCTGGCCCTGGCCGCCGGCGTCGACCGACAGGCCGGGAGGGGTCTCGAAGTCCAAGGGCGGTTTGTTTGCAAATGAATGACAGCGGCCATTGTAGCGAACCGTCCGGCGCCGCGACGTGAGGATTTCCGCGCGCCGACGCGCGCCCGGATTGCCGGCGGCGGCGCGGGCGGGATGCCGGGCCGAGGCCGCCGCATCGCGGCGCAATGCGCTCCGGCACGGCGCCGGCGGCGGCGGCACCGATTCGAGCGCCGATTCGACGGCGCCTTTCATTCTGCCGTCACGTTCGCTTTCGATACTCTCACGCGCCGCACCTCAGGCCGTCGGCACCCGCGCCGCCATCTCGTTGCGCACCTCGTCACGATAAAACACCCAACAGGACATTCGATGCGATTCCCCGCGCTTCCCCGCCGTCGCGTGCCGGCCGCCGCCGCGCTCGCGAGCGTCGCGTTCACCCTCGCCGCATGCGGCGGCGACGACGTCACGTCGCCGCCCGCGTCGCAGCAGCCGGCGCAGGCGCCGGCCGGCACGACCGCGACGCTGGCCGTGCTCGAGACGACCGATCTGCACACCAACGTGCTGTCGTACGACTACTTCAAGCTCGCCGCCGACAACTCGCTCGGCTTCGAGCGCGTGTCGACGCTGATCGCGCAGGCGCGCGCGCAGTATCCGAACACGCTGCTGCTCGACAACGGCGACACGATCCAGGGTACCGCGCTGTCCGACTATCAGGCGCTCGTGAAGCCGATCGGCTGCGATCAGACGCTGGCGATCTACAAGGTGATGAACGCGGCCAAATTCGACGGCGGCGGAATCGGCAATCACGAATTCAACTACGGACTGCCGTATCTGTCGCAGGTGACCGGCAGCACGTTCGACGTCGACGGGCTGCCCGCCCCCGCGCAGCAGAAGAAGTGCGCGGGGCCGAACTTCCCGCAGGTGCTCGCGAACGTGATCAGCGCGAAGACCGGCGAGCCGCTGTTCGCGCCGTACACGATCCTCACGCGCACGCTGACGGCGACCACGCCCGACGGCAAGACCGTCAGCGCGCCGGTGAAGGTCGGCATCATCGGCTTCACGCCGCCGGCGATCATGAACTGGGACAAGCGCTGGCTCGACGGCAAGGTCTACACCACGGGGCTGAAGGAAGCCGCTCAGAAGTACATCCCCGAGATGCGCGCGAAGGGCGCCGAGCTGATCGTCGCGATCTCGCACGGCGGCCTCGACAATTCCGCCTATTCGCCGACGATGGAAAACGGCAGCTGGTGGCTGTCGACCGTGCCCGGCATCGACGCGATGCTGATCGGCCATTCGCACCAGGTGTTCCCGGATGCAACGAGCACGGTCCCGCAGTTCAATCTGCCCGGCGTCGACAAGGTCAAGGGCACCGTCAACGGCGTGCCGACTGTGATGGCGAACTACTGGGGCAAGCACCTCGGCGTGATCAAGCTCGGCCTGAAGTTCGACGGCAAGACGTGGACCGTCGACAAGTCGCAGACGACCGTCGAGGCACGCCCGATCCAGAACGCGGACAAGAGCTACGTCGCCGCCGATCCGTCGGTAGCGGCCGCGATCGCCGCCGAACATCAGGCGACCATCGACTACGTGAAGACGCCGATCGGCTCGACCGACTACCGGATGAACACGTATTTCGCGGACGTCGGCGATCCGGGCGCAATCCAGATCGTCAACGACGCGCAGGCCGACTACGTCGCGCGCTACGTGCAGGCGAACCTGCCGCAATACGCGTCGCTGCCGGTGCTGTCGGTCAGCGCGCCGTTCAAGAGCGGCTTCGGCGGCGGCAGCGACTACACGGACGTCGCGCCGGGCGCGCTCGCGATCAACAACGCGGCCGACCTCTACCTGTATCCGAACACCGTGTATGCGGTGAAGGTGAACGGCGCCGACGTGAAGAACTGGCTCGAGACGGCCGCGAAGCGCTTCAACACGATCGATCCGACCAAGGCGACCGTGCAGCCGCTCGTCGGCAGCTTCCCCGGCTACAACTTCGACATGTTCACGTCGACGGACCTCAAGTACGAGATCGACGTCACGCAGCCGGTCGGCAGCCGGATCCGGAACCTGACGTACAAGGGCGCGTCGATCGATCCGAACGCCGAGTTCATCGTCGCGACGAACAACTACCGCGCGAGCGGCGGCGGCAACTTTCCGGGCCTCGATGGCAGCAAGACGATCTTCGCGTCGCCGGACGCGAACCGCGACGTGCTGATCGCCTACATCAAGCAGCGCGGCACGATCGCGCGCGCGACCGACGGCTCGCATCGCAGCTGGCGCTTCACGAAGCTCGCGAGCTCGGTCGCGCACGTGCGGTTCGCATCGGCGCCGAACCGCGTCGCGGACGCCACCGCGGCCGGCCTGACCGGCATCACGCAGGTCGCGGCCGACGACGGCTCCGGCAAGAACCTCGCGACCTACGAGATCGACCTGACGCAATGAGGCATGCAATGCAACCGATCCGGACGATGCGGCCGGCCGAAACCGGCTTCGCCGCCGCGGCGCGGCGCCTGCTGCGCGTGAAGCTGCCGCCCGCCGCGCTGCTCGCGGCGGCC
>NZ_KV786614.1:0-3713 GCF_001806955.1 Burkholderia sp. HMSC10F09 | reverse complement strand
GCCGCGCATGCGGCGCTGCACGGCCGCAGCGCGCCGCGCGCGCGCGGCGAGCGCCCGCTGCTGCTCGTCGCACCGCATGTGCCGGACGAACTCGCGGCGCAGCTGGTCGACGAAGGCATCCCGTTTCTCGACACGGCCGGCAATACGTTCCTGGCCGAACCGGAAGCGACCGTGATGATCGCAGGGCGCCCGAAGCCCGCGCGCACGCGGCAGGCGCCGACCTCGCGCGCGACCACGCCGAAAGGCATGACCGTGATGTTCGCGCTCGCGGCCACGCCGGGCCTCGTGCAGGCGCCGTATCGCGCGATCGCGGCCGCCTCGGGCGTCGCGCTCGGCACCGTGAACCTCGTGATGGACGATCTGCTCGCGCGCGGCCTGCTCGGCCGCCGCCGCGACGGCACGCGCGTGTTTCCCGACTGGCCGCGCTTCGTGCAGGAATGGGTCGCGCTCTACCCGAGCCGCCTGCGCGCGAAGCTGCCGGTGCGGCGGTTTTCCGGTCTTGCGCCCGACTGGTGGCGCGCGGTCGATTTCGCGGCCGCCGACGCGCGGCTCGGCGCCGAGCCGGCCGCCGATCTGCTGACGCACGACCTGAAGCCGGCCGCGATCACCGTCTACACGCACGGGCCCGTGTCGAACCGCCTGCTGCTCGACGCGCGGCTGCGCGCGGACGAACGCGGCGACGTCGAAATACTCGAAGCATTCTGGCCGCCGTCCGCGGCGCTCGACTGGCGCGATCCGCCGCTGCCGCTCGTGCCGCCGCTGCTGATCTACGCCGATCTCGTCTCGACCGGAGACAGCCGCAATCTTGCCGCCGCCGAACAGATCCATGACCGATACCTCGCCCATCCGCCCGCTTGAGGTCGACGCAGAGCGTCCGCTCGAGCCTGCGACCGTCGCACTGCTGCGCGCCGTGCGCGATGCGTGCGCACATGTCGACGCGGCGTTCGTCGTCGCCGGCGCGACCGCGCGCGACATCCTGATGTGGCACGTATACGGGATCCGGCCGATGCGCGCCACGCGCGACGTCGACGTGGCCGTCTGCGCGGTCAGCTGGCCGTTCCACGACCGGCTCGTCGACACGCTCGTCGCGACCGGGCAATTCGCGCGCGCGCCGAAGCATCAGCAGAAGCTGCTGTTTGCCGCCGACACGGGCGGCTGGCGCACCGAACTCGATCTCGTGCCGTTCGGTCAGCTCGAGGCGCCGCCCGGTGAAATCGCCTGGCCGCCCGGCGGCGAGTTCGTGCTCAACGTGCTCGGTTTCCAGGAGGCCGTCGACCATGCGCTGCCCGTCGCCATCGACGCGCATACGGTCGTGCCGGTCGCGAGCTTGCCGGCGCTGTCGCTGCTGAAGCTGCTCGCGTGGAAGGATCGCCGCGCGCGTCAGAACAACGACGCGTACGACCTGCTGTTCCTGCTCACGCATGCACACGACGCAGGCAATCGCACGCGCATCTGGGACGTCGCGCCCGACCTGCTCGCCGCGCACGACTTCGATCCGACGCGAGCGGCCGCCGCGCTGCTCGCGCGCGACGCGAAACGGATCGCGTCGCCGGCGACGCGCGATGCGGTGCGCGCACTGCTGTCCGACCGCGCGACCTACGCGACGCTCGGCCAGGATCTGCTCGCGCGCGCCTTCGCCTGGCAGCCGGGCGACTTCACCGACGACGCCGAACGCTATCTGCACGCATTCCGCGACGCATTTCTCGCGGACGAGCCCGACGCCGGCGCCGACGCGCACGCACGGCGCACGTAGTGCGCGCGGCTGCCGCGGCGTCCATGCATGTCCGCCGAGCGCCCCACGCGCATCACGGCAGCCGGAACGTATCGAAGAACGTATCGCGTTCGATCACGGTCAGCGCCGCGCGCTTGTGCGGGAAATCGAACTCCTTGAGCGTGTAGAAACCGAGCCGGTGCATATATGCGATGTGCCGCACGTGATCGACGCGCGGCTCGCCGACGAGCCGCTGCGTGCGCGGTTCGTCGACGAACATGTAGTGCAGCACGCCGCTCCACCACGCATGCAGCTTGCCCGCGCTCTGGAACCGCGAATCGCCGATCAGCAGATGCAGCCCGCGGTCGTAGTCGTGCGCGTCGTAGAACGGCGCGAGCCGATCCTCCTTCGCCCAGTAGAACTCGAAATAGCCGAACGGCGTGTCGTCGAAATAGCCGATCATCGGATGCATGTGCGGATCGGCGAGCCGCTCCGCGAGATACGCCGCATGCTCGTCGCGCGTGCCGCGCTGATCCCAGAAATGCGCGACGCGATCGAGATTCATCCAGCCGCTGAACAGGTCCGCATGCGCGTCGACGTCGACGGTGCGCAGGCTGAACGTCATCCCGACCTGCGGCATATAGCGCGCATAGATCTCGCCGGCCGGCGTCGGCGGCCGCACCGGATGACGGTGGCCGTTCGTGATCGTGTAGCGCAGCGGCATCCCGCCCGACGCGGGCGCCTTCAGCCAGGGCCGCGGATGCTGCCAGAACGTCGCGCGCGACGTGGTCACGTTAAGGCGGTCGCCCGCGCGTTGCGCCGCGTCGATCACACCTTCGCGCACCGCGCGTGTGATGTAGGCCGCGATGGCGTCCGGGTCGGTGTCCGCGATCGGCAGCGCGATCGTCGCCGCATCGCGCCGTGCTTCGGTATTGAACAGCGCCACGAGCTCGGCCAGCAGCGCGCCCGGCGGATCGTCGGGCCGCCATGCGTCGAGCACGCGATCGGCGGCGGGCGCCGTATCGGCGTTGTAATCGCGCAAGGCGGCGACGTCGCCGGCGGCCGTCTTGAGCACCGCTTCTTCGGGTTGCGTCAGCGTCGGTGCCATCACAGTGCTCCCGCGTCGTGGCGATCGGCGAGGAGATGCAGCCCGCGCTCGAGCGCCGGAAACAGGCTGCGCTGGAAATTGTTCCAGCGCAGTTCGAGGATCGTGTCGTCCGGCGCGATCGGCGTGTCGAGCACGTCGCAGATCACCTCGCCGGAATCGATGCCGTTGTCGACGTAGTGGAACGAGGCGCCCGTCATCGTTACCGGCGCGACGGGCGTCGTCGTGCCGGTCGCCCAATCGACGCGCTCGCCGCGCGCGCCGTGCAGCGCATCGAGCGTCGCCCATGCGCCGCGCCGCTGGTACGGCGAACCGTCGGCCGTGATGCCCGGATGGATATTCGCGATGCGCCGGTGAAAGCGCGCGCCGGGCCGCACCAGCTCGTCGAGGATGACGAGCAGCCCGTCGAGCACGACGACGTCGGCGTTCAGCTCGAGCAGGCGTTCGAGCAGCCGCCGCTCGAACGCCTGCTTGCCCGCCACGCGCTCGCGCGCCTCGCGCGGCAGCCGCCGGTACGTCGACGGAATCGAGCAGAACAGTGCGTCGACCGGCGTGCCCTGCACCGTCAGCCCGTCCGGCAGAATCCACGGACGGCCCGGCGTGCGTGCAAAGCCGTAGTCGGCGAGCTTCGCGCGATCGGCGGCCGAGCCTTCGTCGTCGTCGACGATCACGCCCGCGAGCGTGTAGCGCTCGCCGAGCGGCGAGTCGTTCAGCCGCTCGACGAGAAATTCGAGCGGCGCCTTCATGTAGCGCGTGCCGCCCTTGTAGGCGACCGGCTGACCGGCGCGATCGGCCGCGCCGTTGCGCAGCGACTGGATATAGACGAGATTTTTCTTCGGCATGAATGCGTCGTGTTGAACGGACGCCCGCGCCGCGGGCGGCGGCCCGCGGCGCGCG
>NZ_KV786613.1:0-4027 GCF_001806955.1 Burkholderia sp. HMSC10F09 | reverse complement strand
CGTACAGGTGCCGACGCCGCGCGCGACCGCGCGCGCCGCGCAGCCGAGCGCCGACACGCGCCATGCGCCGCCGCCGTGGGAAGACATTCCGCCGGACGACTACGTGCCGCTCAGCGCGGACGAAATGTTCGGCGGCCCGCCGGACGACGGCTTCGTGCCGGTGTTCGACAGCGGCCCGGACGACGTGCGCGTCGCGCCGTCGCTCGCCGAAAGCCGGCCGTCGGCGCCGGTCGACACGCGTCCGTTGCCGCCCGCGATCGCGCTCGACGCGATCGGCTTCGACGGCGAATGGCCGACGCTCGCCGCACGATTGCCGCTGAAGGGCGTCGCATATCAGCTCGCGTTCAACAGCGAACTGACGGCTGTCGACGCGACGTCGCTGAAGCTGTCGGTGCCCGTCCCGCAGTACGCGGACGCCGCACAGGTCGCGAAGCTGAAGGCCGCGCTTGCCGATGCACTCGGCAAGCCGGTCGAGGTGGCGGTCGAGGTCGGCCCCGCGCGCCGCACGGCGGCGGCGCTCGACGCGGCCGCACGCGCGGCGCGTCAGCGCGAGGCCGAACAGGAGATTCACGCCGATCCGTTCGTCCAGCAACTCGTGCGCGACTTCGGCGCGCGCATCGTCGAAGGCTCCGTGCGTCCGCTCGCCGATTCGGCGCCGGACGGCGGTGCGCCGACGCTGCATTGAACGGATTGCGCCGCGGCAGGCACAATCCCGCCCCAGCACATTGGCCGGCACGCGCCGCGTGCCGGTTTTCACACGATCGAGAAGGAGTATTCCCATGTTGAAAGGCAACCTCGCCGGACTGATGAAGCAAGCGCAGCAAATGCAGGAGAACATGAAGAAGATGCAGGAGCAGCTTGCGCAGATCGAAGTCGAAGGGCAGTCGGGCGCCGGCCTCGTCAAGGTGACGATGACGTGCCGCAACGAAGTGCGACGCGTGTCGATCGATCCGAGCCTGCTCGCGGACGACAAGGACATGCTCGAGGATCTCGTCGCGGCCGCGTTCAACGACGCGGTGCGCAAGGCCGAGGCAACGTCGCAGGAAAAGATGAGCGGGATGACGTCGGGCCTGCCGCTGCCGCCGGGCTTCAAGCTGCCGTTCTGAACGCCGCGTTCGTCTCGACGTCTGCCGCCGTATGAAACAACCGTCCGCCCTGTCCGCGCTCGTCGAAGCGCTGCGTGCGCTGCCCGGCGTCGGGCCGAAGTCCGCGCAGCGCATGGCGTACCACCTGATGCAGCACGATCGGGAGGGCGCGGAGCGGCTCGGCCGGTCGCTGCTGTTCGCGACCGAGCATCTGCGGCACTGCGATAAATGCAACACGTTCACCGAAGCGCAGATCTGCGAGGTCTGCAGCGACGAGGAGCGCGACCCGACGCTGCTGTGCGTCGTCGAAACGCCTGCCGATCAAATCATGCTCGAGCAGACGATGACCTATCGCGGCCTGTACTTCGTGCTGATGGGGCGGCTCAGCCCGCTCGACGGCATCGGCCCGAAGGAAATCCACTTCGACCGGCTCGTGCGCCGCGCATCCGACGGCATCGTCAAGGAAGTCGTGCTCGCGACGAACTTCACGAACGAAGGCGAAGCCACCGCGCATTACCTCGGCCAGACGCTGAAGGCGCGCGGGCTCGCGGTCACGCGCCTCGCGCGCGGCGTGCCGGTCGGCGGCGAGCTCGAATACGTCGACGCGGGCACGATCGCCCGCGCGATGCTCGACCGCCGCACGATGTAATTTTCGGCGCCGCCAGCCGGCGGCGCCGTTCCTCATGTCAGGGAGACACATGAGCGCCAGCCAGGGCCCGCTCGCGGGCGTCAAAGTGCTCGAATTCGGAACGCTGATCGCCGGGCCGTTCGCGTCGCGGCTGTTCGCCGAGTTCGGCGCCGAAGTCATCAAGATCGAAGACCCGAAAGGCGGCGATCCGCTGCGCAAGTGGCGCAAGCTCCATCCGGAGCAGGGCGGCACGTCGCTGTGGTGGGCCGTGCAGGCGCGCAACAAGAAATCGGTCACGCTGAACCTGAAATCGGACGCCGGCAAGACGATCGCGCGCCAGCTCGCACGCGAAGCCGACATCGTGATCGAGAACTTCCGTCCGGGCCTGCTCGAAAAGCTCGGCCTCGGCTACGACGTGCTGTCGGCCGAGAATCCGGGCCTCGTGATGGTGCGCCTGTCCGGCTACGGGCAGACCGGCCCGTATCGCGACCGTCCGGGCTTCGGCGCGATCGCCGAATCGATGGGCGGGCTGCGCCACATCACCGGCTATCCCGACCTGCCGCCGCCGCGCATCGGCATCTCGATCGGCGATTCGATCGCCGCGCTGCACGGCGTGATCGGCGCGCTGATGGCGCTGCATCACCGCAAGGTGAACGGCGGCGCGGGGCAGGTCGTCGACGTCGCGCTATATGAAGCGGTGTTCAACATGATGGAAAGCGTCGTGCCGGAGTACGGCGTGTACGGGATGGTGCGCGAGCGCACCGGCGCGTCGCTGCCGGGCATCGTGCCGTCGAACACGTACGCGTGCCGCGACGGCAGCATTGTGATCGGCGGCAACAGCGATCCGATCTTCAAGCGGCTGATGAAGGCGATCGACCGCGACGATCTCGCGGACGATCCGGCGCTCGCGCAGAACGACGGGCGCGTGCCGCGCACGCAGGAAATCGACGACGCGATCGCCGCATGGCTCGCACCGCGCACGATCGACGAGGCGCTCGAGGTGTTGCACGCCGCCGACGTGCCGGCCGGGCGCATCTACAGCGTCGCCGACATGTTCACCGATCCGCAGTTCGCCGCACGCCAGATGATCCAGCACTTCAAGCTCGCCGACGGTACCGACATCCCGCTGCCGAACGTGACGCCGAAGCTGTCCGACACGCCGGGCGAAACGCGCTGGCTCGGCCCGGCGCTGGGCGAGCATACGGACGAGGTGCTGCGCGGCCTCGGCTACGACGCGCAGGCCATCGCGGCGCTGCGCGACGCCGGCGCGATCTGAGCGCAAATGCGGCCGCGCGATGCGGCCGTGCACCGCGCGCGCATGTGCCCGGCTGCCGTCGGACTGTCGCTCGCGCGCCATCTTTCCTCGGTTACAATCGCCGGATGCGAATCCTACTCAGCAACGACGACGGCTATCTCGCCCCGGGTCTTGCCGCGCTCAACGACGCGCTGCAACCGCTGGCCGAACTCACGGTGATCGCGCCCGAGCAGAACTGCAGCGGCGCATCGAACTCGCTGACGCTGTCGCGGCCGCTGTCCGTGCAGCGCGCGGCGAGTACGGGTTTCTTCTACGTGAACGGCACGCCGACCGACTCGGTGCACGTCGCGCTGACGGGAATGATCGACGCGCGGCCCGACCTCGTCGTGTCGGGCATCAACAACGGCCAGAACATGGGCGAAGACACGCTCTACTCGGGCACGGTCGCCGCCGCCACCGAGGGCATCATGTTCGGCGTGCCGGCGATCGCGTTTTCACTGGCCGACAAGGGCTGGGCCCATCTCGCAGACGCCGCGCGCGTCGCGGCCGAGATCGTCGCGCACTACCTCGCGCATCCGCTGCCGGGCCACCCGCTGCTGAACGTCAACATCCCGAACCTGCCGTACGACGAGCTGAAGGGCTGGAAGGTGACGCGCCTCGGCAAGCGTCATCCGTCGCAGCCGGTGATCCGCCAGGCCGATCCGCGCGGCGAGCCGATTTACTGGATCGGCGCGGCGGGCGACGCGATGGACGCGAGCGAAGGCACCGATTTCCACGCGATCGCCAACGGTTTCGTGTCGATCACGCCGCTGCAGCTCGATCTCACGCACACGCAGATGCTGCCCGCGACGCGCGAATGGGCGCGCGCCGGAGGGCGGGCTTCATGAGCGGCGAGCGCGCGAAGCGGTTCCCGCTCGCGCTCGAAGATCTCAAGCGAGCGCCACGCAAATCCGACGGGCGGCCCGGCGAACGCCATGCGCTTGCCGCGTCGAAGTCCGCCGACGGTCCGGTCGCCGTGCCGAAGCCCGGCCCGGCGCGCGGCGTGCCGGCCGGCCCGGC
>NZ_KV786611.1:0-8463 GCF_001806955.1 Burkholderia sp. HMSC10F09 | reverse complement strand
CGCGCCGGATGCTCCTGCCGGGCCGGACGCTGCAGGCCTCGCGGCCGGCGCCGCCGCGCGTGCGCCCGGCTCGAGCCGGCTGTCCATGAAGCGCTTCGCGTCGGTGCGCACGCGATGCGTTTCCGCATATCGCCACAGCATCAGCCCGGACGCGACGCACAGCATCGCGAACGCGAGCACCCAGAGCATCGCGCTATACATTGAAGCCCCCGCCGCGACCGAAGCCGCCGCCTCCAAAGCCGCCGCCGAACCCGCCGGTGTCGCCGAAGCCGCTGTTCGCGAGCGTCTGGCGGAAGCGCGCGAGCTTCGGCGAGTGCGGATGAATGCCGAGCGATTCCCAGTGATCGATCTCCTCGCCTTCCGGCGTCACGCGCGCCTCATAGCGATAGAGCTCCTGCGTCGAGATGATGTTGTCGGACAGCCCGGTCACCTCGGTAATCGAAAGAATCCGGCGTCGCCCGTTCGAGAGGCGCCCGATCTGCACGATGAAATCGATCGCGTTCGCGATCTGCCTGCGCAGGCTCGACTCGGTGCCCTGGAAGCCGGCGAAGCCCGCGAGCATCTCGAGGCGGTACAGGCACTCGCGCGGCGAACTCGCGTGCACGGTGCCCATCGAGCCGTCGTGGCCGGTGTTCATCGCCTGCAGCATTTCGAGCACTTCGCCGCCGCGCACTTCGCCGACGATGATCCGGTCCGGACGCATCCGCAGCGTATTGCGCAGCAGGTCGCGGATCGTCACGACGCCCGTGCCGTCGAAACCGCCGGGCCGGCTCTCGAGCCGCACGACGTGCGGATGGTTCAGCGACAGCTCGGCCGTGTCCTCGATCGTGACGACGCGCTCGATTTCGGGAATGTGGAACGCGAGCGCATTGAGCAGCGACGTCTTGCCCGAACTCGTACCGCCCGACACCAGCACGTTGCAGCGCGCCTCCACCGCGGCTTCGAGCAGCGCACCGATTTCCTCGTTGTAGGTGCCGTTGCCGAGCAGGTCCGCAGGCTTCAGCGGATCCTTGCGGAATTTCCGGATCGAGACGATCGGCCCGTCGATCGACAGCGGCTCGATCACGACGTTGACGCGGCCGCCGTCCGGCAGGCGCGCGTCGACCATCGGATTCGATTCGTCGAGACGGCGGCCGATCGGCGCGAGGATGCGGCGCACGATCCGCAGCAGATGCGCGTTGTCGGTGAAGCGGACCGGCAGCTTCGTCAGGATCCCGTGACGCGAGACATACACGTCCTTGTAGCCGTTGATCAGGATGTCCTCGACGGCCGGGTCGGCGAGCAGATCCTCGATCGGGCCGAAGCCTGCGAGCTCCTTCGTCAGCGCCTCGGCGATCGTGCGCACCTCGTTCTCGTTGAGCGGGATGCGGCGCAGGCGCACGAAGCTGTCGATCTCGAGGTCGACGAACTGGTTGATCGCCTGTCGCGACCAACGGCCGAACTCGGCGCCCAGTTCCTCGATACGCGTCAGCAGATGCTCGTGCGCGGCATTCTTGATGTCGTGAAATTGCTGCGTCTGGGAGAACGGCGCTGCGCCGTCGGCGAATTGAATGTCGTGTGCCATCGCTTACGACCGCTTGGACGAAGGTTGAATGAGACGTTTGAGCGCGGACAGCCGCGGCGCCGCGCGCGACGGACTCGCGCTGCCGGACACGCCGGGCAGCCGCGCGGCGAGCTGTTCGAGCGCGCGCACGTACGGATCGCGCTCGGCTTCGTCGACGATCAGCCGCCCCTGGTTCGCGGCACGCCCGAGCGCGACGCGGCGCGACGGCAGCGTCCCGACGAGCGCAATGCCGAGCCGGTCGGCGATCTGGCCGGGCAGCAGGTCGAGCGCCGGATCGTACTGATTGACGACGAGCCGCAGGCGGTCGGTGTCGACGCCCGCATCGCGCAGCCCGGTCAGCAGATCGGCCGCGGACACGATCGATGCGACGCCCTGATCGCAGACGAGCCACGCCTCGTCGGCGGACGATGCGATTTGCGTCACGAACTCGCGGTTCGAGAATCCGCCGAGATCGACGACCTGCTGGTCGAAGAATGCGCGAAAGCGGTTCAGCAGGCCGATGCACGACGCATACGACACGTCGCGCAAGCCGCCGAGGTCGGGCGGCAGCGTGGTCAGCGCGACGCCGCTGCGGTGGCGCGTGAGCGCGGTGTTGACGAAGGTGCGATCGATGCGGCGCAGGTTCTGCACGGCATCGACGAAATGGAACTCGCAGCGCGTGTTCAGGAACAGCGCGCCGTCGCCGGCCGGCAGGCCGAGATCGAGCAGCGCGGTTTGACGGCCGGCCGGCACGCCGGCGTCGGGCTTGGCGACGGCGCCGGGCCCCAGCGCGTGTTTCTGCAGCCACACCGCGAGATTCGCCGCGAGCGTGCTGACGCCCATGCCGGCGCGCGCGCCGAGCAGCGCGACGACCTTGCCGTGGCGGCTCGCCGGCTCGCCGACGTTCGCGAGCAGCCCGCGCGTCGTGCGCAGCGCGTCCTCGGCCGACGCCGACACGTCGATGAAATCGCGCACGCCGGCGCGCAGCGCGGCGAGCGTGCTTTCCGGCTGAGCCAGCGAGCCGAGCGCGACGATCGGCAACCCCGGATGCGCGGCGCGCACGGCGGCCGCCGCGACGCTCGCGGCCGCGCTGCCGTCGGAGAAATCGATGAAGACGAGCGCCGGATTGAGTCCCGTGATGCGCTGCGCGAGGACGCCCGGCTCGAGCGATGCGCCTTCGACCGCGCCGGCCGACACGAGCGTATCGGCGAGCCAGCGGACGTGCGATTCTTTCGACGAGGCGCAGACGAAATAGTCGGTCACGGCGGGTTCAGACAATGATTGGGTTCGTGCATTCATCTCGAACAGCCCCGAATACGCAGATCGTCGCGACGCGCCGCAACCTGCAATGTTTCGCGTTCATTTCGAAAATCCCGGTGCGGCATCCGGCGAGGCGGCGCCGCCCAGATACGAGCGCCACACCGGGCCGTCGCGCTGCTCCGACAACTGGCCCGGCGTCGCGGGCAGCGCCGCGCCCTTCGCGATCGGTGCAACGAGATGCGGCGTGACGATGATCAGCAGTTCCTTGTCGTTCTGCTGGTAGTTCAGGTTCTTGAAGAACGTTCCGATGATCGGCAGGTCGCCGAGCAGCGGCACCTTGCTGACGTTCGACATCGTCTGGCGATCGATCAGGCCGCCGATCACGAAGCTTTCGCCGTCGCCGAGCTCGACCGTCGTATCGGCGCGGCGCGTCGTGATGCCCGGCACGGCGACGCCGCTGATCGTCACGCTGTTCACGAAGTCGAGCTGGCTCGATTCGGGCGCCACCTTCAGCGCGATGCGCTGCGGGCTCAGCACGGTCGGCGTCAGCGACAGACCGACACCGTATTGCTTCCACTGGATCGCCGTCGAGCCGAGCCCTTGCGGCGACGGCACCGGAATTTCGCCGCCGGCGAGGAAGCTCGCGCTTTGTCCCGACAGCGCGACGAGCGTCGGCTCGGCGAGCACGCGCGCGAGGTTGTTCGCCTCGAGCAGCGACAGATCCGCGAAGATGCCGCGGCCCGCCGCATTGACGACGAGGTTGAACGCGGACGCCACCGGCGCGCCCAGCGTCGGGAGGTAGCCGGCCGAGCCGGGCCCCGCGCCGCCGTTATACGACTGAACGCCGCCCGGCGAGAACGAGCCGAACGAAAAGCCGTTGCTCTGCTTGAAGAAATTGAAGCCGACCTGCTTGAGCACCGAGCGGCTGAATTCGACGACGCGCACGTCGACCTGCACGACGTTCTTGCCGGCCAGCGTCGAGCGATCGATCACCGTCCCCTTTCCGCTCACGTTCTTGCCCACCGCGACCGCCCGTTCGTGCGCATCGAGCGACGCCGCCGTGCCGCGCAGCACCGACGTGCCGCCGTACGTGTTCACGCGCGGCGTCGAATCGTCGAGCACCGCGTGCGCAGCCGCGTCAACGACTTCCACGTTCCAGACCGTCGGCTCGTCGCGGCCGCGCTCCCACAGCATCACGTTCGTCGCGCCCGGCGCTTTCGCGATCACGAGCACGGCCCCGGAACGGCTGCCCTTCATGATCAGCACGTCGGCGATCGCCGGATCGCCGACCGCCACGCGTTGCAGCGCACGGCCCGCCGAGATCTGGCGCTGCGCGCCGACCGCGAGTTCGATCGTGCCGCCCGCACTCGCGAGCGACGCGAAGGTCAGGGTCCAGACGGCAATCGCGAAAGCAATCAGGGTGTTTTTCATTGTGTGGTAGGCCGCCGTGCGGCCATGCTTACTTGTCGTCGCTGACATCGATGGCCATCGATACCGTTCAATACGCAACCGTTTCCGACCGGCCGCCTCGAATCACTTCAATGCTGCTGCCGCCGCCCGCGCTCGAGCGGACCGCCGGCGGCAGCCGCGTTGGCAGCGGCGGAACGTTCACGTTCGCGACGGCGGTTCTCGTGGTGCCGGACAGTTGCTGCAGCGATACGCCCGTCGCGGCGAGCGCCGACGGCGACAGCTTGTTGTCCGTGCGCACCGCAACCGTCTGCATCGCCATTTCGTCGTCGCGCGGATTGCGCAGCGCGAGCGTCAGCCGGCCGCTCGCCTCGCCGAGCGTCAGCGCGTCGACCTGCGCGGTCGGCACGGCGAGCACGGCAATCCGCACGTTGCTCGGCTGTGCGTTGCTGCCGTTCGTGTTGCTGCCGCTGTCGCGCTCGGGCGTGGCGTCGCCGAATGCGAGCACACGGACTTTCGACATCAACAGCCGCGCCTGCGTCTGCGACACCTCGCCGTCGAGCATCGCGTTGCCTTCGCGCTTCAGGTTCAGGAACACGTCGACGAAATTGCCGGGACGCAGCCGGTTGCCGACCGCGTTCGTTTCGTCGACGCGCACTGCCACCGCGCGCTCGCCGGGCTGCACGTCCTCGGCGAGCCCCGATACGAGCGCGTCGGAGACGACCGGCGACGACGCCGGGATGTCTCGCGCCGGCACGCGGCCGACGAGTGTGGAGGCGTCGGCGAATGCGCCGGCGGGCACGGGCGACGTCGGCTGGATTTTCAATGCGTCGGCGGCGATCGGCTGCCCGGCCGGCAGCGTGCGCGTCGCGACGACGATCGGCACCGGACTCGCAGCAATCGTTTGCTGTACCGGCGCGGGACGCGGCGTGCTGCGCCCGAGCATCCAGGCATAGATGCCGAGCAGAACCGCGATCGCGATCAGGAGCCCCGCGATGATCTTCGTCAAGTTGTTCGTCATGTTGATCTAGGAATGCCGGAATGAATGCTCGAATGTTCTTGCGTCGCGCGGCTCACATGCGCCCGTTACAGCATCGACTGCGGAATCTGTACGACCGCGGAACTCGTCAGCGGCCCGTTCAGCACTTTCCCGACAAACGGCATCGTCGCGAGCCAGGCAAGCGGCGAATAGCTCGCGGTGACCGTCAGGCAGTTCGTCGAACCCGACGAGCCGTTGCTGCACGCGGCCGTCTTGACGGCAACCGACAGGTGCTGCGCGTCGCTGCCCAGCCAACCCAACGCGCCCAGTGTCGTATTGCACGCGTTCTGCGTACGCGTCACGGAATTCGATGCGGTCGCACATGAAGTGACGTCGCCACCGAGGCCGGGCGCGTAATTCAAGCCGGCCCGGGCGCCCTCGCTGACCGCGAAAGTGAGGCTCTGCTGAATGACGAAGACCATCCCGAAGGTGACGATCGCATAGAAGATCAGGAAAAACAGCGGGAACACGATCGCGAACTCGACGGCCGTCGCACCGCGCTGATGCCGCCGCCCGCAAAGCGTTCCTGGCCGCTTCATCGACCGCCTCCCGCCACGGCAAGGTAGACGAGCCACACGGCCGCCGGCGCCACGAGACAGGCCGCGTACGGTGTGGCGCGATGGCCGCCGAGCATGAGCACCGGCTGGCCCTGCGGCCACAAGGCGCGAATCGGCGTGCGCGACACCAGCATCAGCACCAGCGCATGGATACCGGCGGCGAGACTCGCGACGATCCACAGCCAGAGCAGCGCATGCGCGCCGCACCAGGCACCGAGTACCGCGAAGACCTTGAGGTCTGCTGCGCCCATCACGCGAAGCAGAAAAAACGGGACGAAAGCAATCAGGCCGATCAGCATGCCGATCGTTGCCGAAAGCGGGGAAATGCCGAAGGGATTCGCGTTCAGAAATGCACTGAGAAACGCCAAAGCCAGTCCGCCCAGAACGAGCGAATTCGGAACGCGCCGAACGCGAACATCGCTTGCAGCGACAAACGCCGCCCAAGCCAGAAATGCACCGATGAAGATTAACTGTGCCATCGCATCACGATCGCCGGGCGCAACGCGACAGACGAATTGCCCAAGGGCAATCCGTCTGTCAGCACATCAGGACGATCTTATAGCGGTGATGAAATTGGCTTAGCTGGCGCTCTTAGTCCACGGCGCAGTGCAAGCAGCATTCGCCGTACCTTCCGTCGACGGGTTAGTTATGCACTTGCCGAGATTGGTGAACATGTTGCCCAGGCTCCCGCCAATCGACGAAACCCCCGCGACGATTGCCACGGCAATCAACCCCGCGATCAGCCCATATTCGATCGCGGTCACCCCGGTTTCTTCCTTAAGGAAGCGCTTGATGATTGCTTTCATTTTCTTTCCTCGTGCCTTTATCTATGTACTGTGGCCTTTTATACGTTCTACTGCCTCGCATATCTGGCCCGTTTGCCCCACGTCGCCCGCCGCGCTTGCCGCGACGATGACCGGGTGCTTTCTCTTTATAGGTCGCCCCGAAGGGCACAGCTCAACATTTGATGCAAGTTAACATTCGCGATAGAGCCCCTCCTCGAACGTCGTGTACCGATCTGTACATTTCCTTACACCTGCCCAGAATCTTATCTCCGATTCTCTTTAATTTCCAACCCCTTTTTGGCCATCGGGACCGGAAAATGCCAGTGGGCGCACCTGTATTTGTACGGCGTTTCCGCGCATCCCACACATAGGACTTACGATAGGTTAGATGTGCACACCTAATCCATCAGTAAAACAGTCCGACCGGCCTGCCGGCCCCCGCTCCACCCCGTGCCGCTTCCTGTTCCGCGTTACGCCGCACGCGTAACGCCAATGCTGTGACGTTACGTTACGCGCCCGCCGAAATCACGGGGTTCGGGGCGCCCTTAAAAAGATTTAACGATCTTTCTACTCCCCTAAATTCCTTTTCCTACAAGGAATTGCGTGGTTTAAAACGATTTCGGCGCGTTCGGCCGCCAAATTGGCACGACAGTTGCAGAGTAGTCCCCGCATCACTCAACACAACACAGCTTTTAATGCGAGGACGAAATGGACATTCAGGTTATCCCTCATGGCACGTTCCGGGCGACTCTGATCGCGGCCACCGTAGCAGCCATGCTCTCCCTCTCCGCATGCGGCGGTTCCGGTTCCATCAGCAAGGGACTCGGCGGCGGCTCGAGTTCCGGCGGCGGCGATATCGTGACGTCCGGCGGCACGTCGGGCTCGTCCGGTTCGTCGGGTTCGTCCGGCACCTCGGGCACGAGCGGCACCAGCGGCTCGAGCAGCGGTAGCACGAGCGGCTCGACAAGCGGCAGCACCAGCGGCTCGACGAGCGGCACGACGAGTGGAACGTCCAGCGGAACGAGTGGAACGTCCGGCGTGTCCGCGAACCCGGTGGGACAGGTCCTCGCACAAGGCAGCAACGTCGTCACGAACCTGGGCGATACCTTGTCCGGCGCCGGCTCGATGCTCGCAGGGCAATCGCTGCCCGGCGTCAATCCGGCCACCACGCAGGCAGCGGGTGGCATCGTGCAGAACGTCGGCGGCGCAGTCAGCGCGCTCGGCACCGGCCTCGGCAACGGTCTCGGCCAGCTCGGTGCGACCGCCAATCCGGTCGGCACTACGGTCGCCAGCACGGGCGGCGTCGTCAATCAGCTCGGCGGCGCAGTCACGCAGACCGGCAATCTCGTCACGAGCCTCGGCAGTGGTCCGCTGTCGCCGCTCGCACCGGTCACGGGCGCGGTCGGCGGCCTCGTGTCGACGGTCGGCAACGCGGTATCGAACGGCGGCACGACGCTCGGCAATGTGCTGTCGACGGGCCCGATCCAGCAAGTGACGCAGACGGTCAGCTCGGCCATCACGCCGATCACGACGATGGTCGGTCAGACGACGCAGACGATCGGCACGACCACCGGTCTCGGCGCACCGGTCAACACGCTGCTCGGCACCGTCGGGAACGGCCTGAACCAGGCCGGCGCGCTGCTCGCGTCGACGGGCGGCAACCCCGTCACGACCGGCCTCGGCAATACCGTTTCGTCGACCGGCAACACCGTGAAGGCCGTCGGCGGCCTGCTTACCGGCGGCACCGGCGGCGTGACGAACCCGCTCGCGCCGCTCACGGGGCTCGTCTCGACCGTCACGGGCACGCTCGGCGGTGCCACAGGCGGCGGCAGCGGCCCGCTGGCGCCCGTCACCGGCCTCGTCTCGACCGTC
>NZ_KV786610.1:0-3656 GCF_001806955.1 Burkholderia sp. HMSC10F09 | reverse complement strand
GCTGACGGCCGCGGCAAAGCGCCCCGCGTCGCCGCATCTGGCCGGCGCGTCGGGCGGCCGCGCTGCCGGCGCGCTTCATCATCGCCAGGCCGGGCCGGTGCCGCTGTGGGCGTGGGTCGCGATGATCGTGTTCGTCGCGCTGCTGCTCTACGTCGCGCGCTGGTTCAACGGCGGCTGATCACACTCGCGCGGCCTGCCCCGCGACGCGCTCGCCGTCACGGCCGCGCGTCGCTGCCGATGCCGCGAAACTGTTTCCGATACGCGGACGGCGACGTGCCGAGCGCACCCGCGAAATGCTGACGCAGCGACACGCTCGAGCCGTATCCGGCCGCCTGCGCGATGGCGTCGATCGACTGACCGGTGGTTTCGAGCAGATGCTGCGCGCGTGCGAGGCGCTCGGCCTGCAGCCATGCGGTGACGGTCGTGCCGGTCGCCTGCCGGAAGTGGCGCGTGAACGTGCGCCGGCTCATCAGCACGCGCGCCGCGAGCGAATCGACGCTGTGCGCGGCGTCCAGGTTCGCGCGGACCCAGTCGAGCAGCGCGGCGAGGCGCGTATCGCGCGGATGCGCGGCGACCGGCTGCGGCACGTACTGCGCCTGGCCGCCCTGGCGGTGCGGCGGAATCACGAGACGGCGTGCGATCCGGTTCGCGGCGTCCGAGCCGAAGCGGCGCCGTACGACGTGCAGGCAGCAGTCGAGGCCCGCGGCCGTGCCGGCCGAGGTCATCAGGTTGCCGTCGTCGACGTAGAGCACGTCGGGATCGAGCTTCACGCGCGGAAAGCGTCGCGCGAAATCGTCGGCCCACGCCCAGTGCGTGGTGGCCGGGCGGCCGTCGAGCAGGCTGGCCGCGGCGAGGACGTATGCGCCGAGGCAGAGGCCGACCAGCTGGGCACCGCGTGCGGCGGCCGCGCGAACGGCGTCGAGCAGTTCGTCGGGCGGCGTTTCGTCCTCGTCGCGCCAGCTCGGCACGATCACGATGTCCGCATCGAGCAGCCCGTCGAGCGTGTAGGGGGCGACGATCGTGAAGCCGCCCGTCGTCGCGAGCGGGCCGCGATCGGCGGAACACACGCGGAATTCGAACGCGGGCGAGTCGGCCGCATCGCGCTCCTTGCCGAACACGACCGACGGCACCGACAGATGAAACGGGCTGATGCCGTCGTACGCGACGACGGCGACGACGGTCGCGGCGGGCGACGAAGCGGTGGTCATGCGGGGCTCCGGAATGACGATGGCCCGATTCTAGCGAAGAACGCGAACCGGGCCATGGGGTGGATGCGGGTGTTGGCCGGCAAGCCAGGCCGGGACTGAAGCTGAAGCTCGAGCCGAGGCGAAGCGGAAGCCGAAGCCGAAGCCGAGCCGAGCCGAGCCGAGCCGAGCCGAGCCGGCTGCCCGCCTCAGTCGTCCTTCAGCATCGCCGGGCTGCAGCGCAGCATGTCGAAGCAGCCGTCGACCAGCTTCTCCGCATGCTTTTCCGCATCGATCTCGTCCGGCAGCATCAGCATGTCGCGCACGAAGCCGCTGACGAGCGTATGCAGCATCAGCGTCGCGCGCCACGTGTCGAGCCGCTCGGGCAGCAGCTCGAGCCGCACGGCCATCGCGAGATCGGCGTCGATCGCGTGCAGCGCCTCGCTCATCCCCGCGCGGTTGCGCAACAGCAGCGGCTCCATGTCGGCCACGTACTCGCACTTCATGAACAGGATGCTGAACACGCGGCGCAGCTGGGAATCGCGCTGCACGCCGAGCAGGCACCAGATCAGGATCTTGCGCACCTTCTCGAGCGGATTGCTGCCCGGCGCGTCCGCCGGCATCCGCTTCAACTCGTCGATCGGCAGCAGCACGCGGTCGAACATCGCGTCGAACAGGTCGCTCTTGTTCGCGAAGTGCCAGTAGATCGCACCGCGCGTCACGCCCGCGTGCTGCGCGATGTCCGCCAGCGACGTATGCGATACGCCCTTTTCGAAGAACACGTGCTCGGCGGCATCGAGAATGCGGTTGCGCGTCTCGAGTGCCTCCTCCTTGGTGCGTCTGACCATGTGCAGGCCTGAATCTGAATCGATGAGTGGTAAACCGGGGCCGGGCCCCTCGTCGCGCGCGCCCGAACGGGCTATGCTTGCGACTGGTAACAATTCGTAAGACTTCGCGCTTGGCACGGCGCGGATGGTCTTTTTACATACATCCATGAATGTATATACAATACCACCCTACGATCGAATGACCAAAGTGGCAATCAGTTAATATCCCACTCTGCTGATTCCCGCCTAAGTACCAGTCCGCAGTTTGCGGCGCCTTGCCGGCACGGAGGTTTCGTGCCGCTTGTTGTATCCAGCAGTCCAGTAATTCAGGTGTTCGATCTGCGCCGCGAGGCGCATCCGTGCCGTGCTCCGGGGTCGGGCGCCGCACTCATTCCATTGGTTATACACAGAGGTCGCTCCATGCGCGTCGAACGGGTTCCATACCGCTTACTCACTGTCGCGACGGCCGCCGTTTTCCTGGCCGCGTGCGGGAAAAAAGAATCGGCACCGCCGCCGCAAACGCCGGAAGTCGGCGTCGTCACGGTCCAGCCGCAGGCCGTACCGGTCTTCACCGAACTGCCTGGCCGCACCAGCGCCTTCCTCGTCGCGCAGGTGCGCGCACGGGTCGACGGCATCGTGCTGCGCCGTGAATTCACCGAAGGCAGCGACGTCAAGGCCGGTCAGCGCCTCTACAAGATCGACCCGGCACCGTATATCGCCGCGCTGAACAGCGCGAAGGCGACGCTCGCGAAGGCGCAGGCGAACCTCGCCACGCAGAACGCGCTCGTCGCGCGCTACAAGGTGCTGGTGGCCGCGAACGCGGTCAGCAAGCAGGACTACGACAACGCGGTGGCCGCGCAAGGGCAGGCCGCCGCCGACGTCGCGGCCGGCAAGGCGTCGGTCGAGACCGCGCAGATCAACCTCGGCTACACGGACGTCGTGTCGCCGATCACCGGCCGTGTCGGCATCTCGCAGGTGACGCCGGGCGCGTACGTGCAGGCGAGCCAGGCGACGCTGATGTCGACCGTGCAGCAGCTCGATCCGGTGTACGTCGACCTCACGCAGTCGAGCCTCGAGGGGCTGAAGCTGCGTCAGGACGTGCAGAGCGGCCGTCTGAAGACGACCGGCCCCGGTGCCGCGAAGGTGTCGCTGATCCTCGAGGACGGCCGTACCTATTCGCAGCCCGGCAAGCTGCAGTTCTCCGACGTGACGGTCGACCAGACGACCGGCTCGGTCACGATCCGTGCGGTGTTCCCGAACCCGGGCAAGGTCCTGCTGCCGGGGATGTTCGTGCGCGCGCGCATCGAGGAAGGCGTGAACGACAACGCGTACCTGGTGCCGCAGATCGGCGTCACGCACGACCAGAAGGGCCAGGCGGTCGCGATGGTCGTCAACGCGAACAACAAGGTCGAGCCGCGCACGCTGACCGCGACGCGCATCGAAGGTCAGAACTGGGTCGTCGAAAGCGGGCTGCAGCCCGGCGATCGCGTGATCGTTCAGGGTGTCGACAAGGTGCGTCCGGGCGCGACCGTGAAGGCCGTTCCGGCGCAGCTCGCGTCGGCGCCGAACGACGCGTCGGGTGCCGCCGCGCCGGCCGCCGCCGCACCGGCTTCGGCCGCCGCAGCATCGAGTGCCGGCGCGTCGG
>NZ_KV786609.1:0-1432 GCF_001806955.1 Burkholderia sp. HMSC10F09 | reverse complement strand
CAGGCGGCCGGCGTGGCCGACCGCGTGCCGTGCGCGGCGGGGCAGCGCTGGCGCTGGGACGGTGTCGATTTCACGGTGCTGTGGCCGCCGGGCGGCCCGCGCGCGGGGCCGTCGAACCGGCAGTCGTGCGTGCTGCGCATCGACGCGGGCGCCACGTCGGCATTGCTGACCGGCGACATCGACGCGTATGCGGAGCGCCGGCTCGTCGACACGATGCGCGACGCGCTGGCCGCGCAGATCCTCGTCGTTCCGCACCACGGCAGCCGGACCTCGTCGGTCGAGCCTTTCCTCGACTCGGTCGGGCCGCGCGTCGCGGTATTTCCTGTAGGCTATCGAAACCATTTCGGGCACCCGCACCGCACGGTCATCGCGCGCTATGCGGCGCGTGGCATTCCGTTGCCGCGCACCGATCGCGACGGCGCGGTGCGCTTCGACGTCGGGCCGGCCGAGCGCGGATTCGGATTCGCGCGCTACCGCGATGAGCGACGCCGGTACTGGATGGACCGCTGACGCAGGCATGCGACGGCGCGGGGCGGGCGGCGACACAGGAGACAACGGCGTTTGAAGGACATTCTGCATTTTTCACATGCGAACGGCTTTCCGGCCTCGACGTACCGGACGCTCTTTGCCGAACTCGCGGACGATTACGAGCTGCGCTACATCGAGCGGATCGGCCACGACCGTCGCTATCCGGTGACGCGCGACTGGCCGCATCTCGTCGAGCAACTGCTCGACGACATCGGCAGCCGCTACGAGCGTCCCGTCTGGCTCGTCGGCCATTCGCTCGGCGGATACCTGTCGCTGATGGCGGCCCTGAAGAAGCCGCACTGGGTGCGCGGCGTCGTGATGCTCGATTCGCCGATCATCGCCGGGTGGCGTGCCGGCGCGCTGCGCGCGACGCAGTGGGCGGGGCTCGACGAGCGGCTGTCGCCGGCCGCCGCGACGCGCAACCGCCGCACGCACTGGGCGAACCGCGACGAAGCGTGGCGGCACTTTCGCGAGAAGCCGGCGTTTGCGCGCTGGGACGAACGGATGCTCGCCGACTACATCGACTACGGCATTCCGCAGGTCGACGCCGACGGCACGCGCGCGCTCGCGTTCGATCGGCAGATCGAATACCTGATCTACCGGACGCTGCCGCACACGCTGGGGCCGCGGCTCGCGCACGGCGCGCCGGTACCGCTCGGCTTTCTGGCCGGCACGCGCTCGCGCGAGGTGCGGCAGGTCGGGCTCGACGCGACGCGGCGCGCGGCGCGCGGGCGCATCGAATGGATCGAGGGCAGCCACCTGTTCCCGATGGAGCGCCCGCTCGAGACCGCCCGCGCATTGCAGCGGATGCTGAATTCGCTGCGCGCGGACGAAGCGGTGCTGCCGCTCGCACAGAGCGCGTGACGCGCGGCGCCGGCCGCGCCGCAGGCCGGCACGGGCCGCC
>NZ_KV786608.1:0-646 GCF_001806955.1 Burkholderia sp. HMSC10F09 | reverse complement strand
CTGCACGCGCCGTCCACCACTCCGGCAGATCGGGGCATTTCTGCCGAGCCTGAGGCGAGACGCGCATGCGCACCAATGCATCGTCCGGTTTGCCCGACAGTACCTCCCAACGCGTATTGGACTTTGCCGGAATCAGGAAGTGGCGATTGCGTTCGCCCGAGCTCAGGCCGCACAGGATCTCGGCTGCCAGGAAGCCTTTGTCGAAGACCGTGAGCGAATGGTCGGGAATCTGCGCCAGCAGATTCTTGGCGTAGATCATCTCGTTGGTGTCGTAGCGGCCAAACGCAATGTTTGCTACCAGATGCGTCGGGATCGAGGTCAGCGTGACGGCCCGCACCTGCGGGTAGCTGGCCACCTTGCCGCTCGCGTAGCTTTGGGACCCGAAATGTTCCCGATTCGCGGCACTGTCCGGCGTGCGTAGCGTGGTGCCATCCATGGCCCACAAGCTAAGCCCTTTGAAGGCATGGCGCGCACCATCCTGCTTGCACCATGCCTGCGCGGTTTGCTCGAACAGCCAAGCTATCGGGGCGTGGCCTAAGCGCTGCCGGGCCTGGGTGACGGCCGCTCTTGCTGACGAACGTGGTCTCGTTGGGCAGCACCAGTTCCAGACTGTCCACCACTTCGCTGACTGACCAATGACGATAGA
>NZ_KV786607.1:0-1606 GCF_001806955.1 Burkholderia sp. HMSC10F09 | reverse complement strand
CGGTGCGTCGCTCGGCGCGCAGCCGGCCTGCTGCAGTGCGCGCCACAGCGCGGCGCGCGCGTCATCGCGCTCCGCGAGATCGTCCGGTGTCGCGGCGCGTGCGGCGGCCGCGTCGGGGTCGGCATACGTGCGCTCGACGGTGTCGGCGTCGTTCGCGTCGCTTGTATCGTTCACGTCGCGCGTATCGCTCGCATCGGTCGTATCGCTTGTATCGCTCACGACGTGACGATCCTCCGGCCCGGCATCGGCGGGCCGGCCTCGCGCCTGCTCGTGCTCGGCCGCGATGCGCCGCCAGCCGAGATCGATGCCGCGCCACCAGCCCGCGACGGTCGGCAGGTCGTGCGTCGAGGTCATCGCGAGTGCGTCGCGGTCCCAGCTCGACGGCGGCCGGAATGCGCCGTCCGGCTCGCGTTCGAACCACAGCACGCGCATTCCGGCGACGCCCCGCGCGCCGAGCCGGTCGCGAAATCCGTCCGGCACGGTGCCGAGATCCTCGCCGACTGCGATCGCGCGGTGCCGCGCGGCCTCCAGCGCGACGAGCCGCAGCAGGTCGTCGCACGGGTAGTGCAGATACGCGCCGTCGCGTGCGCTCGCGCCGTCCGGCACGACCCACATGCGCGCGAAACCGAGCACGTGATCGATCCGGATGCCGCCCGCGTGCGCGAACGCGGCGCGCAGCAGCTCGATGAACGGCGCGAAGCCGTTCGCGCGCAGCGCGGCCGGCGTCCAGGTCGTCACGCCCCACGCCTGGCCGGCCGCATTGAACGCGTCGGGCGGCGCGCCGAGCGACAGCCCGCGCAGCAGCGTCGTACCGTGCGCCCACGCATCGCTGCCCGCGCGATCGGAGCCGACCGCGAGATCGGCGATCAGCCCGATCGCCATGCCCGCGCGGCGCGCGGCCTGCTGCGCGTCCGTCAGCGCGTGCGCCGCGCACCATTGCAGGAACGCATGGAACGCGACCGTATCGGCGTGCGCCTGCGCGAATGCGTCGACTTCGACCGAGGTCGGCATCCGCCACGGCGCCGGCCATTGCCGCCAGTCCGAGCCGAGCCCGCGCGCGACGCAGAACGCCTGCAGCGCGTCGAAGCGTGCATGCGCGTCGAGCGCCGCGCCGCCCGCCGCGCGGAACCGTTCGAACCCGGCGAGCGCGGTGCCGCCGCCGGCGCGCAGCGCGTCGAACCGAGCGCGCAGCCGGCGCAGCTTCTGCGGCAGCACGTGCGGCCAGTCGACGAGTCGCGCATCGGCCGCGCCGTCCGCTTCGTCGCCGGCGACGCGGCCGACGCCCGGCACCGCGTGGCAGTCGAGATACGCGACGTTGTGCCAGCGCCGCGACGACGGCGAATAGGGGCTGTCGTGCGCAGGCAGCGCCGGATAGCCGGCATGCGTCGGACTGATCGCGACCGCATGCGCGCCGTGTCGCGCCGCGTGCGTCGCGAGCTGCGCGAGCGCGGTGTAGTCGCCCGCGCCGTCGTCGCCCGCGCGGCGCAGCCCGTACAGCTGCGCGGCGATGCCCCAGCGGTTGCCGGCGTCCGGCGTGCCGCGCAGGCGCTCGGCCGCGCGCACGCGGCGCGGTGCGATCGCGATGGCGATCCGCTGCTCGCCGACG
>NZ_KV786606.1:0-3909 GCF_001806955.1 Burkholderia sp. HMSC10F09 | reverse complement strand
GCCGAGCCGAGCCGAGCCGAGCCGAGCCGACCCGGGCTGAGCTGAGCTGAGCCAACCACGCCGAGCCGGGACACGCCGCTCCGAGCCCCACTCCCGCCCGCCGCCGCGCGACTCAGCGAAACGCCGCGTACAGCGCGCCGAGGTCCAGATGCGCGGCGAACGTGTCCGCGAGCCGCTCCAGCGACGCCTCGCGCAGCGCCGGATAATCGATCCGTTCGGCGCGATCGAGCCCGGCCCACGCGAGCAGCGCCGTGCATGCGTCCGGCGCGTCGAACAGTCCGTGCACGTAGGTCGCGAGAATCTGCCCGTCCGCGGACAGCGCGCCGTCTGCACGCATGCCGCCCGCCGCCGCGCCGTCTTCCGCCAGCTCGAGGGCCGGCGACGCGAGCGCGGGCCCGCGCGTGTCGCCCATATGGATTTCGTAGCCGTGTACCGCGGCGGCGCCCGGCAGCGCGAGGCGCCCGGTCACGTTCTTCAGCGTCTTGTCGGGCTGCAGCGTCGTCGCGAAATCGAGCAGCCCAAGCCCCGGCACGCTGCCGGGCGCGCCTTCGAGGCCGAGCGGATCGTCGAGCGTGCGGCCGAGCATCTGCATCCCGCCGCAGATGCCGATCACCTTGCCGCCGTAGCGCAGATGGCGCTGGATGACCGCTTCCCAGCCCGCCTCGCGCAGCCACGCGAGATCGCGCTGCACGCTCTTCGAGCCGGGCAGGATCAGCAGGTCGGCGTTCGGCACGGGGCCGCTTTTCCAGTACGTGAATTCGACCTGCGGATGCGCGCGCAGCGGATCGAAGTCGGTGTGATTGCTGATGCGCGGCAGCGCCGGCACGACGACGCGCAGCACGCCCGCGTCGCTGCGTGCGGCCGCGCTGCGCGCCTGCGCGGGCAGCATGTCCTCAGCATCGAGCAGCAGCCCGTGCAGATACGGCAGCACGCCGAACACCGGCTTGCCCGTCTGCGCGCGCAGCCAGTCGAGGCCCGGCTCCAGCAGCGCGATATCGCCGCGGAAGCGGTTGATCACGAAGCCGCGCACGCGCGCGCGCTCGCTGTCCGACAGGCATGCGAGCGTGCCGACGAGATGCGCGAACACGCCGCCGCGGTCGATGTCGGCGACCAGCACGACCGGACAGTCGACGCGCTCGGCAAAGCCCATGTTCGCGATGTCGCCTTCGCGCAGGTTGATCTCGGCCGGGCTGCCGGCACCTTCGACGATCACCGCGTCGTAACGCGAGCGCAGCCGCGCGTACGATTCGAGCACCGCATCGAACGCGACCGGCTTGTAGTCGTGATACGCGCGCGCGTTCAGGTTCGCGCGCGCCTTGCCGTGGATGATCACCTGCGCGCCGCGATCGCTGGTCGGCTTCAGCAGCACCGGATTGAAATCCGTATGCGGCGCGACGCCGGCGGCCAGCGCCTGCAGCGCCTGCGCGCGGCCGATCTCGCCGCCGTCGGCCGTGACCGCGCTGTTGAGCGCCATGTTCTGCGGCTTGAACGGCGCGACGCGCACGCCGGCGCGGCGCGCAAGGCGGCACAGGCCCGCGACGAGCGTGCTCTTGCCCGCGTCGGACGTCGTGCCCTGGATCATCAGCGTGCCGCGCGGCAGCAGGTCGGGTGCATTCATCGTGAGAAAAATCCGGAGCGACGCAAAGGCGGCATTATCGCCCGCGTCGCGACGCGCGGCGCCGTTACAATCACGCGATGATTCCGCACGACCTCACCTTCGTTCTCGGTGGCGCGCGCTCGGGCAAGAGCGCCTACGCCGAACGGCTCGCCGCCGACAGCGGCCGCCCCGTCACCTACATCGCGACGGCCGCCGCGACGGCCGACGATGCCGAATTCGCGAGCCGCATCGCGCACCATCGCGCGCGCCGGCCCGCGGACTGGGGCTTCGCCGATGCGCCGGTCGCGCTCGCCGAGACGCTCGCGCAACTCGACGATCCGCGCGCATGCCTGCTCGTCGACTGCCTGACGCTGTGGCTCGCGAACCTGCTGTGCCCGGCCGACGGCGAACCGCTCGACGCGGCACGCTACGCGGCGCACGTCGATGCGCTCGACGCGGCGCTGCGCGGCGCGCGCGCGAAGGTGATCGTGGTCAGCAACGAGATCGGCCTCGGCGTCGTACCGCTCGGCTCGGTCACGCGCCGCTACGTCGACGAACTCGGGCGGCTGAACCAGCGCATCGCGGCGCTCGCGACGCGCGTGACGCTGCTCGTCGCGGGCCTGCCGCTCGACATCAAGCCGGGAGCGCCGACATGCTGATGCTGTCGCTGCCGATCGTCGCGATGCTCGCGGTCGCGGCCGCGTTCGTCGACCGCGTATTCGGCGAGCCGGCCGGCTGGCATCCGCTCGTCGCGTTTGGACGGCTCGCGGCACGCATCGAGGCCGCGCTGAACACCGGCCGGCGCGGCCGCATCGCCGGCGTGGCCGCATGGGCGGCGGCCGTCGTGCCGCCGGTCGCGCTCGCCGTCCTGCTCGCGGCCGCACTGCCGTGGCCGCTCGCGGCCGCGCTGCACGTCGCGCTGCTCTGGTTCGCGCTCGGCGCGAAGAGCCTCGCCGAACACGTCGCGCCGATCGCCGCCGCGCTGCTGCGCCGCGACCTCGACGCGGCGCGCACGCTGACCGCGCGCATCGTGTCGCGCGACACGAGTGCGGCCGACGAAGAAGCGCTGTCGCGTGCGGCCGTCGAATCGGCGCTCGAAAACGGCAATGATGCGATCTTCGGCGCGCTGTTCTGGTTCGTCGTCGCCGGCGGCCCGGGCGCATTGCTGTTCCGCCTCGCGAACACGCTCGACGCGATGTGGGGCTACCGCACGCCGCGCTTCGCGACGTTCGGCTGGGCCGCCGCACGCATCGACGACGCGCTGAACTGGATCCCCGCGCGTCTGACCGCAGCGAGCTACGCGCTGCTCGGCGACACGGCCGCCGCCTGGCGCTGCTGGCGCACGCAGGCGCACCGCTGGGACAGCCCCAACGCGGGCCCCGTGATGGCGGCCGGCGCCGGCAGCCTGAACGTGCGGCTCGGCGGCCCGGCCGTCTATCACGGCGCGCTCGAGGATCGCCCCGCGCTCGGTACCGGCGCGCTCGCGACGGCGGCGCACGTCGTCGCCGCGCTCTCGCTCGTCACGCGCACGCTCGCACTGTGGCTCGCGCTGCTCGTCGCGAGCGCCGCGCTCGTCATGACCGCTCATCATGTCTGATACTCCGATCGCGCACGGCGGCAATCTGCACGAAGCCGCGCGCCGCTACGGCATTCCCTACGAGGCATGGCTCGACCTGTCGACCGGCATCAACCCGGTCGGCTACCCGGTGCCGCCGGTGCCGGCCGACGCATGGCGGCGGCTGCCCGACGACGGCGATGGCCTCGCCGGCTGCGCGGCGCGCTACTACGGCGTGCGCGACGATGCGCACGTGCTGCCCGTCGCCGGCAGCCAGGCCGCGATCCGTGCGCTGCCTGCGCTGCTGCCGCCCGGCGACGCCGGCGTCGCACCGCTCGCATACGGCGAATATGCGCCCGCGTTCGCGCGGCACGGCCATCGCGTCGTGCCGCTCGACATCGCCGCCGACGCACTGCCGGCCACGCTGCGCCATGCGATCGTCGGCAACCCGAACAATCCGACCGCCGAATCGGTTTCCGTCGGGCGCCTGCTCGGCTGGCATGCGCAGCTCGCTGCGCGCGGCGGCACGCTGATCGTCGACGAAGCGTTTGCCGATACCGGCGCCGTCGATTCGCTCGCGTCCTACGCCGATCGGCCCGGTCTCGTCGTGCTGCGCTCGGTCGGCAAGTTCTTCGGTCTGGCCGGCATCCGCGCGGGCTTCGTGCTCGCGCACCCCGCGCAAATCGGCGCGCTGCGCGCGCTGCTCGGCGCGTGGACGGTCGGCGGTCCCGCGCGCCACGCGGTCGCCGCCGCGTTC
>NZ_KV786605.1:0-5513 GCF_001806955.1 Burkholderia sp. HMSC10F09 | reverse complement strand
CGTTCAGTTGCTTAACTGAACGGCATTACGGCCAACGGCCGGCTTTGCATCGCGTGCGATGACGATCAGCGCTTGAGGCCCGTGTCCTCGGCTGCGCCGATGTTGATGTTCATGCACTGGATCGCGGCGCCCGACGCCCCCTTGCCGAGGTTGTCGAGTCGCGCGACGGTCACGAAGCGCTCTTCGTTGCCGAATACGAACAGGTCGACGCGGTTCGTGTCGTTGTTCGCCTGCACGTCGAAGAAGCCGCCGTCGAGGTTCGCATCCGCGTTGAACGGTGCGACGCGCACGAACGGTTCGTCCGCGTAGTACTCGGCGAACACGCGCTGCACGTCCTGCGGCGTCGCGCGCTTCGCGAGCTGCTCGGGCGTGAAGTACGTCGTCACCGCGAGGCCCTTCAGGAACGGGCCGACGATCGGCGTGAAGATCGGCGGGTTCGCGAGGCCCGTATGGGCGGCCATCTCGGGCAGGTGCTTGTGCGTGAGGCCCAGTGCATACGCGCGCGGGCTCGCGAGCTTGCCGCCCGGCGCCGCGTTCTCGTAGTCGGCGATCATCGACTTGCCGCCGCCGCTATAGCCCGTGATCGAATAGCTGTGCGCGGCGAACGTCGGTGCGACGATGCCGGCCTCGACGAGCGGGCGCATCGCGAGCACGAAAGCCGACGCGTGGCAGCCCGGCACCGCGATGCGCTTCGACGTGCGGATCTTCTCGCGCTGGCCGCGCGCGAGTTCCGGCAGCCCGTACGCCCAGTCGGCATGCGTGCGGAATGCGGTGCTCGCGTCGATCAGCGTCGTGGCCGGATTCTCGACGAGCGACGCCGATTCGCGCGACGCGACGTCGGGCAGGCACAGGAACGTGACGTCGGACGCGTTGATCAGGCGGCGGCGTTCGTCGACGTCCTTGCGCTTCTCTTCGTCGATCCGCAGGATTTCGATGTCGTTGCGCGCCGACAGGTATTCGAAGATCTTCAGGCCGGTCGTGCCTTCCTGACCGTCGACAAAAACTTTGGTGCTCATTTCGCTCTCACTGAAACGGGGGCGCCGCGGCCCGAAAACCGACATTTTAAGACGTCATCCGCTGCACCTGCAGCGCACCGGGGAAAAAAAGCGGCCTGCGCGGCGCGCAGGCGCCGTCACCGCCGCGCGGCGTGCCGCCCGAAGCGGCAAGACGCAGTCTAGCGAGCCGACATGACGGAAAGGCATCGGATGCGTCACTGTCCGTAGCGGACGACGAGCCGCGCGGTGCCGATCGTCTCCGTGCCGATTTCGTGCTCGAACATCGGCGCCGGCCGGCCTTGCGCGACGCGCAGGTCCGTCGCCTTCAGCGCATAGACGGTGATCACGTAGCGATGCGGCCTGCCGGGCGGCGGGCACGGGCCGCCGTAGCCGTCGGTGCCGAAGTCGTTGCGCGCCTCGCTCGCCCCGATGCGCCGCAGGAACCCGGACGCGCTCGCGTCGGCCGGCAGGCTCGTGACGGTACGCGGAATGCCGGTCACGGCCCAGTGCCACCAGCCGCGGCCCGGCGCGTCTGGGTCGAACATCGTGACGGCGTAGCCTCGCGTGCCGGGCGGCGGATTGCGCCAGCTCAGCTGCGGCGAACGGTTCTCGCCCTTGCAGTCGCCGCGATCGAACAGGTTCGCGGTGCCGACGCGGCCGCCCGGCGTCAGATCGTCGCTCGATACGGTGAACGGCGCTTGCGCATGCGCGAACGCGCAGGCCAGCATCGCGCAGGCGGCGGTGACGACGAACGCACGCGGACGACCCGATGGCGCAGGCGGAGCGATCCGGCGATCGACACGCATATGGCGCTTCTCCCGTCACGTGGCGCGGGCCGAGCGGCCCGGCATTGTTGGTGTGTGCGTGGCCGGCGCAAGGGCAGGCGGCGACGCATGAAGTCTAGCATTCGGGGTTGGATGCACGAAGCGGATGCCACGCCGTGACGCACGGCACGTACGGACGAAAAAAAACCGCTCGCGATCGCGAGCGGTTCGTGCGTGCGGCGTACCGGCATCGACGCCGGCGCAGCATTACTCCTGGGCGCCCGTCGCGCCGCCGTGCGCGGCCGACCACTCGGCCGGCGCGTGCAGGAATTTCTCGACTTCGTCGAGCGTCTTCGTCTCGAAGTAGCCCGATGCCTTCGCGACGCGCAGCACGTCCCACCAGGTCGCGAGCGCGTGCAGGTCGACGTCGATGTCCTTCAGGACCGACACGCTTTCCTTGAAGATGTTGTAGTGGAACAGCACGAAGCAGTGATTGACCTTCGCGCCGGCTGTGCGCAGCGCGTTCACGAAGTTGATCTTGCTGCGGCTGTCGGTCGTCAGATCCTCGACGAGCAGCACGCGCGAGCCTTCTTCCAGATGACCCTCGATCTGCGCGTTGCGGCCGAAACCCTTCGGCTTTTTGCGCACGTACTGCATCGGCAGCATCATCCGGTCGGCGATCCACGCCGCGAACGGGATGCCGGCCGTCTCGCCGCCCGCCACCGCATCGATCTGCTCGAAGCCGACGTCGCGCATGATCGTCGTTTCCGCCATTTCCATCAGCGCACGACGCACGCGCGGATACGAGATCAGCTTGCGGCAGTCGATATAGACGGGGCTCGCCCAGCCCGACGTGAAGATGAACGGTTTTTCGGCGTTGAAGTGCACCGCCTGCACTTCGAGCAGGATTTTGGCGGTCGTATCCGAGATCGACTGACGATCGTAGCCTGTCATGGGCATTCCTTGGGTGATGAGCGAGGAGCGGGCGCGGGCCCGGTGGCGCAGCAAGGGGAACCCGGCCGGGAGCCGGGCGCGACCGGGAGGCCGATCGCACCGCTGCGCGCGTAGCCCGCAATTTTACCCGATTCAGGGCGGTTTTCGGCGGAATTCGCGCAGGTTCGCCCGACTGCTCGCCACCGGTGAAACAAGTGGGCCGCCCGCGCCGGCGGCTGATGGCGGGCATGCCGTGGCGCAGCAACGCGCGTCATTCTCGGGGGTGTACACTAGGCGACCCTTAGAAATCGTTCCGTACTTTGCATCTGCTTCTTGCCACCCGCCAAGGTTCGAGGGCGTGCCGATCCGGCGCGCCGCGGCCGTCTCGCAGTCGACCATCCCCTCGATTCACGCAGACGCGGCTCAAGGTGCTGTGTACCGGACCGTCAACATTTCGCATGTCTCTCGCAGGTCAATCATGGACGAACAACTGAAGCAGGCCGCTCTCGCCTATCACCAGAACCCGAAACCCGGCAAGATTTCGGTCACGCCGACCAAGCCGCTGTCGAACCAGCTCGACCTCTCGCTCGCGTATTCGCCGGGCGTCGCGGCCGCGTGCGAGGCGATCCACGCCGATCCGCTCGACGCGCAGAAATACACGTCGCGCGGCAACCTCGTCGGCGTCGTGACGAACGGCACGGCCGTGCTCGGGCTCGGCAACATCGGCCCGCTGGCCGCGAAGCCGGTGATGGAAGGCAAGGGCTGCCTGTTCAAGAAGTTCGCCGGCATCGACGTATTCGACATCGAACTCTCGGAATCCGACCCCGACAAGCTCGTCGAAGCGATCGCGATGCTCGAGCCGACGCTCGGCGGCATCAATCTCGAGGACATCAAGGCGCCGGAATGCTTCTACATCGAGCAGAAGCTGCGCGAGCGCATGAAGATTCCCGTCTTCCACGACGACCAGCACGGTACCGCGATCATCGCCTCGGCCGCGATCCTGAACGGCCTGAAGGTCGTCGGCAAGAACCTCGCGGACGTGAAGCTCGTGTGCTCGGGCGCCGGCGCCGCGGCGATCGCGTGTCTGGACCTGCTCGTGAACCTCGGGCTCACGAAGTCGAACATCCTCGTGACCGACTCGAAGGGCGTGATCTACGAAGGGCGCGGCAATCTCGATCCGTCGAAGCAGCGCTACGCGGCGACGACCGACGCGCGCACGCTCGCCGACGCGATCGTCGGCGCGGACGTGTTCCTCGGCTGCTCGAGCGCAGGCGTGCTGAAGCAGGACATGGTCAAGGCGATGGCCGACAAGCCGCTGATCCTCGCGCTCGCGAACCCGGAGCCCGAAATCCGCCCGGAAGACGCGAAGGCCGTGCGCCCGGACGCGATCGTCGCGACCGGCCGTTCGGACTACCCGAACCAGGTCAACAACGTGCTGTGCTTCCCGTTCATCTTCCGCGGCGCGCTCGACGTCGGCGCGACGACGATCACGGAAGAGATGAAGCTCGCCTGCGTGCGCGCGATTGCGGAGCTGGCGCAGGAAACCGACCAGAGCGAGGAAGTCGCGAAGGCGTATGAAGGCCATTCTCTCGAATTCGGGCCGGAATACCTGATTCCGAAGCCGTTCGATCCGCGCCTGATCATCAAGATCGCGCCGGCCGTCGCGCAGGCCGCGATGGATTCGGGCGTCGCGACGCGTCCTATTCAGGACATGGACGCGTACCGCGAACAACTGGGCGCAACGGTGTACCGCACGGGCATGGTGATGCGCCCGGTGTTCGCGACCGCGAAGAAGGCCGCGGCACGCATCGTGTTTGCCGAGGGCGAGGACGAGCGCGTGCTGCGCGCCGCGCAGTTCGTGCTGCTCGAGAAGATCGCGAAGCCGATCATCATCGGCCGTCCGTCGGTCGTCGAGATGCGCCTCGCGAAGATCGGCTCGAAGCTGAAGGCGGGCGTCGATTTCGAGATCGTCAATCCGGAAGACGACACGCGCTACCACCGCTACTGGCAGGCGTATCACGAGATCGGCGCGCGCGACGGCGTGACGCCGGAAGTCGCGAAGGCCGCGCTGCGCAAGTTCAACACGCTGATCGGCGCGATGCTCGTGCACCTGGGCGATGCGGACGGGATGATCTGCGGGATGATCGACACGTACCACAGCCACCTGAAGTTCATCGAGCAGGTGCTGGGCCGCGCGAAGGGCGCCGAGCACTTCGCGGCGATGAACCTGCTGATGCTGCCGGGCCGCAACCTGTTCGTCTGCGACACGTACGTGAACGAACTGCCGAGCGCCGAACAGCTCGCCGACATGACGATCCAGGCCGCGGCCGAGATCGAGCGCTTCGGGATCGTGCCGAAGGCCGCGCTGCTGTCGAACTCGAACTTCGGCAGCGCGCCGTCGGCGTCGTCGCGCCGGATGGCCGAGGCCCGCAAGCTGATTGTCGAACGTGCGCCGAACCTCGAGGTCGACGGTGAAATGCACGGCGACGCCGCGCTGTCCGAAGCGGTCCGCAAGGCCGCGTTCCCGGGCACGACGCTGTCGGGCGAAGCGAACCTGCTGATCATGCCGAACGTCGAAGCGGCGAACATCGCGTACAACCTGCTGAAGATGGTCGGCGGCGAAGGCGTGACGGTCGGCCCGTTCCTGCTCGGCGCGGCGAAGCCGGTCCACATCCTGACGCCGGCCGCGACCGTGCGCCGGATCATCAACATGACGGCCGTTGCCGCCGCGAACGTGAACACGAAGTAAGCGTGCGCGTCTGCCGCGCCCGCTGCGCGGCGCAAAGAAAAAGGTTCATCGCAGGAAACCGTGGAGGGTTTG
>NZ_KV786604.1:0-3664 GCF_001806955.1 Burkholderia sp. HMSC10F09 | reverse complement strand
TGGCGCGCGACGCATGCGCGCGCAGCCGCGGGCGCGTCGGCGCGACCGTGCGCGGGCCGTCGCGGCGCGTCTCGCCCGCTGCCTGCTCGTTCGTCTGCTGCGTATTCGACATCGCCTTCATCATTGCCTCCCGGTTCGTGGGTGTCGATCGCAGCGATGCCGCAATTTCGGTGCCGTGCACAGGCAGGCCGATTGCTACACCAGCACGATCGAGACTCGCTCCCGGAGGTGACATGCCGAACGACAACGACACGCAAGCAGGCCGCCGCCGACTCGGCGGATGGTTGGCCGGCGAGGAAAAGCACATGGCCGCGTTCCGCACACGCATTGCCGCGGACGCGCGCGCACGGGCCGGCGAACGGCTGCGCACGCCGGCCGTGCAGGAGCTCGCGCGACTGTTCGACGATCACGCGGTGCTGCACATGGGGCTGTCGCGCGCGATCGACGAGGCGCTCGCGACGGGCCGCGACCTCGGCTACCGGTCGATCGGCGAGCTGATGACGGTGATCGACTATCTGATGACGTACACGCCGCCCTTCAGCGAATCGAGCCTGATCGTGTGTCCGCTGAACGCGTTCCTCGACTGGCCGATGTGCATGCCGTCGGGCCGCGCCGTGTTCCGCGACGCGACCGTCAACGCACATCTGAAGCGCGTGCTGAACGTCTGGTGCGATTTTCTCGGCGGCCCGCACTCGCGCGACCACCTCGTGACGACGGCGCCGGACGGCTGGCTAAGCGAAGAAGCGCGCAAACGGATCGGCCTGTCGCAGTTCCAGTACCGCGAGGATCAGCCGCATTGGGGCTTCGACTCGTGGAACGACTTCTTCACGCGGCGCTTTCGCGCGGGCGCACGGCCGGTGGCCTCGCCCGACGATTCGCACGTGATCGTCAGCGCGTGCGAAGCCGCGCCCTATCACACGGCCACGAACCTGCAGCTGCGCGACCGGTTCTGGATCAAGGGGCAACCCTATTCGCTGCGCGACATCTTCACGCCCGCACGGCTGCCGCTCGCCGAGCACTTCGTCGGCGGCGATCTCTACCAGGCCTATCTGGCCGCGTACAACTACCACCGCTGGCATGCGCCGATCCGCGGCACCGTCACGCACGCGTACCGCATCGACGGCACCTATTACTCGATCGCCGACGTCGAAGGCGAAGACCCGTCCGGGCTCAACGATTCGCAGGGCTACATGACGGCCGTCGCCACGCGCGCGATCGTCGCGATCGCCAGCGACGATCCGGGCCTGGGCACGGTGGCCGCGGTCTTCGTCGGGATGGGCGACGTATCGTCGTGCGTGATCGAGGTCGTGCCGGGGCAGCGCGTCGAAAAAGGCGACGAGATCGGTTATTTCCAGTTCGGCGGCTCGACGTACTGCCTGCTGTTCGAGCCCGGCGTGATCGACCGCTTCCTGCATGCGCCGAGCGACGATGCGCCGCCCGTGCAGGTCAATGCCGCGGTCGCGCTCGCGCGCTGAATGCGCATGCGGCGCGCTCCCCAGGCAGCGCGCCGCATGCGATCGGACCGTTCGTCACAAACTGTTGTCGTTCGTATAGCCTCCGCTGCCGCGCTGCACGGAGCGCAGGATCGACAGTCCGTCGGGCGTCAGCTCGGGCCGGCGAGCGCCGGACGCATCGTTCTGCATGACAACCAGTTGTCGTTCGACGAGCGCGACGATGTCGTCGCGGTCGAGCTGGATTTGTTCTGGTGCGCGCTGTACCAGAAACAGCGCGGCAAATTCGTGAGCAGTCAACATGCTCGTCTCCCCAATGACGGCGTATTTTCCGATGCGGCGACGCCGCAATCGCGGCCGGCAGTGCACCTGCCGGATTCGGTGACGACATGCACGAAGCATGCCAATGCGAGCCGCGCACACTGCATCGGCCCGGTCGGGCGCAGGGCGGGGTCGAATCCGCGTCCCGCGCGCAGCCGGTGAAAAGTTTTCAATGTCGTGTAACGGCCGGGCCAACGCCGATACACGGCGCGCGAGCAGCGCGCCGTGCACGGGGTCAGGACCGTGGCGCGTGCGACGTCGCCTGACGCGCGAGCGCCGCGGCCGCGCGCCGCTGCACGCGGAAATAGCCGCTATGCAGCACCGCGCCGCCGTGGCCGTCGGCGACCACGTCCGCGCAGGCCTCGGCGATGCGCTGGCGGCCCCGTTCGAACGCCTCGCGCAAGTCGGCCTCGAGCGCCGAGCGCGCACCGAAGTGATCCTCGAGCGCTTCGGCCGTGATCGCGCACTCCGCCGGTACGCCGTCGATCTCGACGACGAACTGCAGCTGCAGCGTCGCGCCGTCGAACACGGGTGGCGGATCGCCCGCAATCGTCGCGCGTGTGCTCATGGGCGCTCCCGCGGCGCATGCGCGCGGTCGGCCGCGAGGCATTCGATCAGCGCGCCGTTGAACGCGTCGAGATCGTCGGGCTTGCGGCTCGTGATGAGATTGCCGTCGCGCACGACGCGCTCGTCGACCCACTTGCCGCCGGCGTTGCGGATGTCGTCCTGCAGGCTCGGCCAGCTGGTCATCGTGCGGCCGTCGACGAGCCCGGCCGACACGAGCAGCCAGCCGCCGTGACAGATCACGGCGACCGGCTTGTCGGCGCCGATCGCGGCCGTCACGAACTCGCGCGCGGCGGGAAGCATCCGCATCGCGTCGCCGTTCACGACACCGCCCGGCAGAACGATCGCGTCGTAGTCGCCCTGCTTCGCATCGTCGAACGTATGGTCCACCTTGACGCGTGCCCCCTTGTCGACGTGCCGGAAACCCTGGATCTCGCCCGGTTGCTGCGAAATCACGTCGACCTGCGCACCCTCGGCACTGAGCGCACGCTGCGGTTCGACGAGCTCGGCCTCCTCGAAGCCGTCCACGGCGAGGATCGCGACCTTGCAATTGGCGAGTTTGCCGCTCATGAAAAACCTCCATGCTGGTTGCGGCACCGATCGTGCCGTCACCCGACAGCAGCAATCGACGTGCCACGCCCAGTGCGCTATCCCGCACAACGCGCGCATCGGCCTGGGCTCGGGCTTCGCGAACGACGCGCAAGCCACTCTCCGACCACGCCGGCGCGGCGCGCGCGGCGGCTTCCATCGTTCACTGCAAAGATTTCAACGGCATGTAACAGGCAGGTTGCGCCCATGTGCGGGCTCTCGCGTGCGACACGCGCCGTCGCAATGTGTCGCAGCATCGAGACAGTTTCGCGGCCGCGGACACCCGGCGGACACGCTGCCGGTCACTGCAGGCGCGTCGCGACGTCGAGCATCGCGTCGGTCAGCTCGACCGTCAGCGTCTGGTCCTCGTCGAGGTCGGGCAGCCGTTCGAGCATGGCCTGCACCGAGTCGTGCAGCATCGCGTGCACGCGCATGCGGGCGCCGTCGTCGAGGTCCGCATAGCGCTCCATCGTGTCGCAGTCGAGCGCGAGCACGACCGAGTGGCGCACGGCGTCGGGCGGCGCATCGGGCGCGATCGCCCACGCCGCATGAAACGTGATCCTGCCGGTCGCCACGTCGAGGTGCACGGTCGTGTTGAGGTCGTCCGCGTCCGGGTCTTCGTCGATGTCGTAGGGCTCGATTCCGATTCGGGGGTTCGATTGCATGATGTCCTCCTGCGTGGTCGCCGCGCCCGCCGCGGCGGGCGTCGGCCATCGCGCCGCGCCGGCCGCGAGCCGGCG
>NZ_KV786603.1:0-4088 GCF_001806955.1 Burkholderia sp. HMSC10F09 | reverse complement strand
CCAGTCGAGTACAAAGTTGGCGCCGATAAAACCTGCGCCTCCTGTCACCAATATCATGTAGTCCCTTTTACGTTGAGCGGACGCGAGCCTTGCGCGCTCCATGGTCGGCAAGGCCCGTTCAAGGCCGCGCGAAGAATATCAAGAAACCGCGGGGCCGAACGGGCGTCCGGTCCGGCCGGCTCGACCGTGGGGTGCGGGCGGCCCTCGGGGGCGCCGTCTCGCGTCAAACGGTCGAGTTTATCTTACCGACATCCGTCTCCTACTTATGCCGAGGCGCAAACCCCATACGCCGAACCTCCGCGCCGTGCGCCACGATCGCCGTGCTCTCCGGCACTTGCTCCCACGCACCGCGCAGATCGACGAGCGGTTCCGACACGACCATGAACGCATCGTCGCCGGCTTCCGCGATCCGCGGATTATGTGGATACAGAGCGTGCAGGTGCTTGAACGACGTGCTGTGGAACAGCGACCGCGATTGCCGCTCGCTCGAGTAGCGCACCGCGATGATCCGTTCGCCGTCCGTCGCGCAGATCGTCATGTTCAGCGGCTCGGCGACGCGATGCCGAGCCGCGGTTTCCTCGACGATGCCGACCATCCGCTCGAGCGCCGGCAGCGGCGCCTGTTCGAGGCCGTACGTCAGCGCGAGCCGGAACATCAGTTCCGAATCGGTCGAGCCTTCGAGCGTCGGGAACAGCGCCGGATCGATCTTCATCGTCAGATCGCGACGCAGCTTGTGGAAATCGCGAATCAGTCCGTTATGCACGAACAGCCAGCGGCCGTGCCTGAACGGATGACAGTTGGTTTCCTGCACCGGCGTGTCGGTTGCCGCGCGGATGTGCGCGACGAACATCGGCGAGCGGATCGCGCGCGCCGCTTCACGCAGATTGCGATCGTTCCACGCGGGATGCACGGAGCGATAGCGGAACGGCAGTTCGTCGGGGTGCCCGTACCAGCCGATGCCGAAGCCGTCGCCGTTGGTCGTCGTCGCGCCGAGTTCGGAATGCAGGCTCTGATCGATCAGCGAATGCTTCGCGCGAAACAGCACGGTCTCGAGATGGATCGGGTTGCCCGTATAGGCGAGCCAGCGACACATGAAACGCTCCTTCGCGATGTATCTGTGCGCATGGTAGCCGAGTTCCATGCGCGGCCGGCGTGGCGCGAAGCCGTCGCGTCGCGCCGGCCGCGGCGCGTCAGTCGCCCATCGCGTCCATCACGCGCGCGGAGTAGACGAGCGCCGCGCCGGCATTGAGCGCGACTGCCACGCCGAGCGCTTCGGCGACTTCTTCCTTCGTCGCGCCGTGCTTCGCCGCCTCCGCGGTGTGCACGGCAATACAGCCGTCGCAGCGCGTCGTTACGGCGACCGCGAGCGCGATCAGCTCGCGCGTCTTCGCATCGAGATGGCCGGTTTTCGCGCCGGCGCCGGACAGCGCCTTGTAGCCGGCCAGCGTATCGGGCGACAGCTTCGCGATTTCGCCGATGCGCGTCGAGAGTTCCTTCCGGTATTCGTTCCAGTTCAGCATGATGCGTCCTTTGGAAAAGAGGTGAGGAGGGCGGCCGCAGCCGCAATCTTGGCGATGCAGGGCTATTCTGCGCGTTCGCACTGAGGCTTTCGATACGCTACAGTGTCGATTTTTAGCGCAATCGTCTCATGGATGCATTGAGTCAACTGTTATTGCTCGGGCGCAGCCACGTCGAGCTCGATCTGCGCTGTCTGCTCGACGGCGCGTTCGCAATGCCGCACGCATCGCTGCCGCCCGGCGAGGCGGCCTTTCATCTGGTGCTGGCGGGCAGTTGCCGGCTGCGTACCGCCGGCGGCCGTACGTTGCAACTGGCCGAAGGCGACTTCGTGTTGCTGCCGGGCGGCGACGCGCACGATCTGCTCGACGCGATCGCGGTCCGGTCGCGCGCCGCCGCGCCGTTGCGCGAGCCGGACCGCGACGGCGGCACGGTGCTGCCGATCAAGTCGAATCTGGGTGCAGCCGACCGGGATCGCGCGAGCGTGGATCTGCTCTGCGGCCGCTTCGTCTACGCACGCGGCGCCGGCGAATTGCTGATGCGGACGCTGCCGCGCATGCTGCACGTGGGTTTGCGCGACGGGCTCGCGACGGCGCCGCCGCTGCAGTGGCTGACGGATGCGCTGCGCAGCGAGGCGTCGAGCGCCCAGCCGGGCGCGCGGGCGATTGTGAATGCGCTCGGGCAGGCGTTGCTCGCGTATGCGCTGCGCGCGTACGGGCGCGATACGCGGATGCCGTCGGGCTGGCTCGCAGTCGCGGCCGACGCGCGGCTCGGCCCGTCGGTTCTGGCCGTGCTGCAGGCGCCGGCGAAGCCGTGGACGGTCGAGTCGCTCGGTGACGCCGTCGCGATGTCGCGTGCGACCTATGCGCGGCATTTTCGCGAGAAGGCGGGGATGAGCGTCGGTGCATTTGTGGCGCAGATCCGGATGATGCATGCGTGCACGCTGCTGCAGGAGACGCAGCGCGGACAGGCGGAAATCGGGCAGGCGGTGGGGTATCAGTCGGAGGCGGCGTTCGGGAAGGCGTTTCGTGCGGTGCTCGGTACGACGCCTGGGAGGTGGCGACGGGCGTGGAGGGAATAGGGGCATGTGGCTGTGGAAGGCCGAGATCGCGCGGATCGGGAAATTGCAGTGGTGGGAGCAGGCAGCCGGCGTTGAAGGGGTTTCCGAAGAAGGAGATGTTGGTCGCCAATGATTCCAGTCAGGCCGTTTTCTTGAAGGGCTGGCTTGACCGCGGTAACGATTACCTTCGGGTGAAATTAATGAATAATTTGATGCGCATTTTTATTATCCTGTGTTTTCTTATTGAATTCGGGGCTGCGATTGCGCAAGTGCCTCAGGCTGAGGGAAGCCCACTTCTTGGTGAGTGGCGGTATGTTTCTGCGCAACACGAAGGCAAGAAACCTTATTCCACATTTGTCATTCAATTACATAGGTCTTCAGGCAATCAAGTTGCTGGCGCCTATTGCTTTGTCACAGAAGAGGGGCGGAGGGTTGATTGCAACCCCGACGGGGTAAGCAATTTGAGTGGCGTAATATCGCCGGACGGATTGCGTGCAACGATCAATTTCTTCTCGTTTTTTGGTGCAAAAGATGGGGTTGCAGATGTGTCGTTAAGCGATGGTAAACTGCACTGGAAGGTTATAAGAACTCCGGATGGTGATTTCTTTTATGGTCCATTCGATGTTTTTCTGATCATGAATAAAAAGCCGTCCAAGAATAAGCCGGTCGTTTCTAATCGAGCCTACTTATATGTTGGGCCAACAAGCAAAAGTAAATCAAAGGCGTACCTAATAAAAGGGGATCAGGTCGAGCTATTGAATATTTCAGATGACCTGAAGTTTTGGAGGATTAGATATACCACGACAGACGGAAGGACTATAGAGCGCTGGATTGAGTGTGGCACCGTCAACGCATGTCCATAGCGCAGAGCGAAGATGCTTAATTTGATTCGGGTAGGCGACGATACCGACCACGGCGGCAAGGTCGAAACAGGGTCAACTTAGATGCACTGTTGTAGATTCTTCGGTGCCGGTAGGTATGAAGCTCAAGGAAAAGTGCATCATGCACTAAAATGGAAGCTGCGCTCCGCGGCGATTTAAAATCGAAGCCGATGCGTAAAAGTTTGTCGAAAAATGCTTCAATCGATAACGCAGCGAATCGTGACTTCATTTCAATGACAGAATATGAGATTCATCGAAAAAGTCGCACTATTCACGTTCTTTGTGATGGCCTCGTGGACCGCATGCGCCTCACCGGGAGCTTGTAAGAATGAATTAAGAGAATTGGTGGTTCCTTCATTTCAGGATGTTGCAATGAGTAAGAGCGACATCCAGGCTGAGATTGAGGATGAATCTAATGGAATATACAGCGTCAGGGCGTACGTCGCTGCGGATAGCCCCGACAATCTTGATAAGCAAGTATCCATCGGGTGGATAAATTTGGATACAAATTCGATGAAGGCACTGGACGTGACGCGCGACCCAGATCATCCGGACGAATTAAAGGTGGGCGAGGAAAAATACCGAAAATTTCTCTCCGATTGCGGGCCTGTCAGGAATTTTGTGTTTAAGGC
>NZ_KV786602.1:0-17622 GCF_001806955.1 Burkholderia sp. HMSC10F09 | reverse complement strand
GCACGCCGTACTCGATCAGCGCGAGCGCGGCGAACGGCAGCGCGATGCCGGCGATGCGCCACGCGCGCAACGGGTCGCGGGGCGTCGCACGCGGCGGCGCGCAAGGGCGGCGGACGAGCGCGTCGTCGCGCGCGACGGTAGGCGAGAGCCGCGACATCTCAGTGCGACGCGGTGGCGAGCGGGCGCACGAACGCCGGATCGATCAGCGTATCGACGATCTTCGCGGGATCGACGCCCGGCTTGATCAGCTGCTCGGCCGTCAGCACCGGTGCGGCGGCCTTCAGCGCCGCGCGCTGGCGCTCGCCGGGCACCGGGTCGCCGAAATCGTTGCGCTGCAGTTGCAGCGTCGCGACCTGCAGCGACACCTTCGATTCGTCGGCGACGATTCGCGCGGTTTCGTCCGGATGCGCGACGATCCATTCGCGCGCGCGCTCGTAGACCTGCAGCACGCGCGTGACGGCCTCCGGATACTGGCGCGCGAACGCGTCGCGTACATTGAGCAGCCCATACGTGTTGAACGCGACGTTGCGATACAGCAGGCGTGCGCCGTCGTCGAGCTGCGCGGCCGCCATATGCGGATCGAGGCCGGCCCACGCGTCGACCTGCCCGTTCGCGAGCGCGGTGCGGCCGTCCGGATGCTGAAGGTTCACGAGTTCCACGTCGTCGCGCGTCAAGCCGACGGTATGCAAGGCGCGCAGCGTGAACAGGAACGGATCGGTGCCGCGCGTCGCGGCGATCTTCTTGCCTTTCAGATCGGCCAGCGAGCGGATCGGCGAATCCTTGCGTACGACGAGTGCGGTCCACTCGGGGCGCGAGAACACATAGACGGCATGGATCGGATTGCCGTTCGCGCGCGCGAGCACCGATGCGAGACCCGCTGCGGACCCGAAGTCGACCGCGCCGCTGTTCAGGTATTCGAGTGCGCGATTGCTGCCGAGGCTCAGTACCCAGCGCACCGACGTGCGATCGGCCTTGAACGCGTCTTCGAGCCAGCCGAAATGGCGGATCACGAGACTTTCGGGCGAGTAGTACGCGTAGTCGACGCGAATTTCCGCGGGGGCGGCCGCGTGCGCACACGGCGACACGACAGCGGCGAGCGCGACGGCGAAAGCGGCCGCGGCTTGCCACGCGCGGAACCAGGACAGCTTCATCGTGAGATCTCCGGAAGGGCGGCAACGTGCCGCGAACAGGCAGGATGACCGAGCACTGTACCGAAGCGCCGGCGCGGCGATAACCAAGAAATCCGCGATTGCACATGCGTGCGGCTGCTAAGCGCGACGCGCGCGCCGTTATCGTGCACGCCGAAAAATTTATCGATTTATATCGGTTGGGATACCGACGCCGACCGCCCAGAATCTTCGCTGCCCGCACACGCGCGCGGCGCATGCGCGCCGATCGCGCGGTGCCGATACCGCCGGTTCGCCGGTGCAACGAGGGAGTGCAATGAGTTCGATCGATCTGAATGCCATCACGCCGGTTTCCGCGCCGATTCGCTCCGCAAGCGATGTCGCGCGTCTGATCAACACGACGGATGCGTCCGTCAGCCACGCGCGCATGATCGTGCTGCTCGCGCTCGGTGGCGTGTTTCTCGATGCGTACGACCTGACGACCTTGTCGTACGGCATCGACGACGTCGCGCGCGAGTTCGCGTTGACACCCGCGCTGACCGGGCTCGTCGGTTCTGCGATCATGATCGGCACGATCTTCGGGAGCCTGCTCGGCGGCTGGCTGACCGACCGCATCGGCCGCTATCAGGTCTTCATGGCCGACATGCTGTTTTTCGTGATCGCCGCGATCGCGGCCGGCCTCGCGCCGAACGTGTGGGTGCTGATCGGCGCTCGCTTCGTGATGGGGCTCGGCGTCGGCATCGACCTGCCGGTCGCGATGGCGTTTCTCGCCGAATTTTCGAAGTTCGGCGGCCGCGGCAACAAGGCGTCGCGGCTGGCCGCGTGGTGCCCGATGTGGTACGTCGCGTCGTCGGTCTGCTTTCTGCTGATCTTCGGCCTGTACTTTCTGTTGCCGGCCGAGCATGCCGGGTGGCTCTGGCGCGCGTCGCTGATTTTCGGTGCGGTGCCGGCGCTCGCCATCATTCTCGTGCGCAACCGCTTCATGAACGAATCGCCGCTGTGGGCCGCCAACCAAGGCGATCTCGCGAACGCGGCGCGCATTCTGCGCGAGTCGTACGGGATTCACGCGCACGAAGCGCAGGACCGGCCGCGCGAGCCGAGCGCGCCGCCGGTGCGGATTCGCGCACTGTTCGAGCGGCCGTATCTCGGCCGCACGATCGTCGCGAGCGTGATGAATCTGTGCATCCCGTTCGAATACACGGCGATCGCGTTCTTCCTGCCGTCGATCCTGTCGCAGTTCCTCGGTGCGGGCGTGTTCGAGACGATTGCCGCGTCGCTCGCGCTGAACGTGCTGTTCGCGTTCACCGGCGGCCTGCTCGGGATGCGGCTCGCGTACCGCTATCCGTCGCGGCACGTCGCGATCGCCGGCTTCGCGCTGCAGTTCGTCGCGCTCGTCGCGCTCGCGCTGGCCGGGCATCCGCACGGTGCGCTCGCGGTCGGCTTCGTGCTGCTGATGCTCGGCACCTGGCTGTTCGCGGAAGGCTTCGGCCCCGGCGCGCAGATGATGATCTATCCGACGCTGTCGTATCCGGCGACGATCCGCGGCACCGGCGTCGGCTTCGGCCGCTCGCTGTGCGGGATCGGTCAGGCGTTGGCGCTGTTCGTACTGCCGATCCTGCAGGCGCGGCTCGGTACCGACATGTTCTGGGTGGTGGCGGTCAGCGCAATCACGCCGATCGTGTTCCTGCTGATCGTGCGCTACGAGCCGACCGCGCGCGACATCGATGCGGATCCGCACGCATGAGCGGCGGCATCGGCGGCCGCGGCCGCCGATGCCCTGCGGCGGTCAAACGGATGCATGTGCGTCACGCTCGCTGCGCGCGAGATCGCGAAAGCGCGCGGCCGGATGCGTGTCCGGCAGTCGTGCGGAGCCGCCGAACAGCTTTTCCCGCAGCGTGCCGGGCGCGTATGCGTTCGGGTACACGCCGCGTCGCTGCAGTTCCGGGACCAGATAGCGCACGACGTCCTCGAACGTCTCGTGCGCGACGGCATACGCGAGATTGAAGCCGTCGACGTCGGTCGTGTCGACCCACTCCTGCAGGATGTCGGCGACGGTCTGTGCGGACCCGACGAAGACGGGCCCCATGCCGCCGATGCCGCCCCACGCCGCGAGCTCCTCGATCGTCCACGTCGTATCGCCGCCGGCCAGATGCTCGACCGCCGACACGATCGCGTTCGTGTCGACGCGCTTAACGGGATCGGTGCGCGCGTACTGACCGAAGTCGATGCCGGTCCAGCCGGACATGAACACCAGCGAGCCGTCGTACGAGACGTAGCGGCGGTATTCGTCGAACTTCGCCTGCGCCTCGGCGTCGGTCTCGCCGACGATCACCGTGACGAGCGTGTAGATCAGCACGCTGCGCGCGTCGCGCCCGGCCGCGACGGCCTGCGTGCGGATGTCGGCGACGTAGCGCGCAAGCTGCGCGCGCGTCGGCGCGGCGACGAACACGCATTCGGCATGCCGAGCGGCGAACGCCTTGCCGGGGCCCGATGCGCCGGCCTGGAACAGCACCGGCGTGCGCTGCGGCGACGGTTCGCACAGATGGCAGCCGGGCACCTCGAAGAACCGCCCCTTGTGGCCGATGTCGTGCACTTTCTCCGGATGCGTGAACACGCGGCCGTCGCGATCGCGGACCACCGCGCCGTCCTCCCAGCTCCCCTCGAACAGCTTGTACAGCACCTCGACGTATTCGGCCGCGACCGCATAGCGATCGTCGTGCGTACGCAGCCCGCGATCGCCGACGTTCTTCGCGCCGCTTTCGAGGTACGACGTGACGATGTTCCATGCGAGCCGGCCCTTCGTGTGATGATCGGCGGTCGACAGCCGGCGCGCGAACGTATACGGATGCTCGAACGTCGTCGACGCCGTGATGCCGATGCCGAGATGCTCGGCCGCCATCGCGATCGGCGCGGCGAGCTGCAGCGGATCGTTGACCGGAATCTGCGCGGCCTGGCGCAGCGCATGGTAGTGACTGCCTTGATAGACGTCGTAGTAGCCAATCACGTCGGCGATGAAGATCGCATCGAAGAACCCGCGTTCGAGCACGCGGGCAAGGTCGGTCCAGTAGTCGAGATCCTTGTACTGCCACGAGCGGTCGCGCGGATGCGCCCACAGCCCCGGCGACTGGTGGCCGACGCAGTTCATCTCGAACGCGTTGAAGCGAATGGTCTTGCTCATCGCGCCGCTCCCGCGACGCCATCCGTGCCGTTGCCGACACGCCAGACGAACGGCGGCGTGCGGCCGTTGATCACCCAGTCGCCGACGATCCGCGCCTTGTAGACGAGCGGGTTGTGCGACGACACCGTGCGTGCGTTGCGCCAGTGGCGGTCGAGCGCGGTCGCGCTGCGTGTCGCCGACGCGCCGAGCGCGTCGAACAGCCGCGTCGCCGCGCGCAGCACGAGATCGGACACGACGAGCTGGCTTTGCGCGGATTCGATTTCGGCCGCAACGTTCGCGGCCAGCTCGGCCGCATCGTCGCCGCCGAAGTGCGCGTCGTACGCGAGCTGCAGCGATTGCGCGGCGCGCAGCGTGAGCGCCTCGGCGCCGTACGCCCACGACGCGATCTCGCCGATCACCTGCTGAAGCTGCGCGTCGTCGGCCGCGCGCGCGGCATTGCCGTGGCTGTACACGCGCGTGCGGCCGCGCACGCGCTCGCCCGCGTCGCGCACGATCGCGCGTCCGATGCCGGCCAGCGTCGCGACGTGGAAGAGCTGGTAGAACGCGGTCTGATACTTGAAGCGGCGTGCGAAGTCGATCACATCGTCGGCGTCGACCGCCGCATCGACGAAGCGCGTCGTACCGCTGCCGGTCGTCGTCTGCCCGAAGCCGTCCCAGTCGTCTTCGCGGATCACGCCGGGCTGTGCGGTCGCGACCGCGACGATCACGTCGCTGCCGTCCTCGCGCTGCGCGAAGACGTCGATCCAGTCGGCGAACAGGCTGCCGGTGCTGTAGAACTTCCGGCCGTTCAGCACGAGCCGGCCGTCGCGGGCCGATAGCGTCGTGACGGTCCGGCCGAGCGGCACGTCGCCGGCCTCGGTCCACGCGTTGCCGACGAGCTGGCCGCTCGCGAAGCGGTCGAACCATGTCGCGCGTGCGGGGCCGGGCGGCGCGTTCAGCCAGTCCTCGACGAAGGCGAAGTGTCCGCGCAGCGCCTGCGGCAGATTCGAATCGGCGGCGCCGAGTTCGATCAGCAGACGAAACAACTGCGGCAGCGATGCGCCTGCACCGCCGTCGCCGACCGGCAACCGGACCGCGCCGAAGCCCGCGGCCTTCAGCCAGCCGATCGCTTCGTGCGGCAGTTCGCGACGGCGTTCGCGATCGGCAGCGCCTGCGGCGATCCGGTCGAAGATCGGGCGAAAGCGGCGCGCGAGCGTGTCGTAGTCGGTGCCCGCGGAGAGGTCGGTGTCGATGTGCGACGAAGTCATGCGGCGTTCCTCGAAAGGCGGCGCGGTCGCGCCGGGCAGGCCAGTATAGGAAGCGCGCCGCGCGCATTCCAATAACGGATTCGCACATCGTTATCGTCGTCAGGCATGACGCGCGCGCTGCGCGCCGCGGCGACACTCGAGCAGCGATTGCGACGTCATGGCGCGCAGGCGGACGGCAGCCTGTCGTTTGTTATCCGAACGAATATCGTTACGACGATCGCTCGGTTGGCCGTGCCGACGCGCGCTGCTAGATTGAAGGCTTTCCCGATTCGACAGGAGTGCCCGATGTCAGACACGAGCGCGACGATTCACGAACCGCCGGCCGATACGCAAGCGCAGACCGCCCGCGTGATCGCCGACGATGCCCAGGCGATCGCTGCCGCGCATGCGCTCGCACAGCGGCTCGCGGCAGGCGCCGCCGATCGCGATCGCGAGCGGCGGCTGCCGTACGACGAAATCGAATGGTTCTCGCAGTCGGGGCTGTGGGCGATCACGGTGCCGAAGGCATACGGCGGTGCAGGCGTGTCGCATCTGACGCTGACCGAAGTCGTGAAAATCGTCGCGGCAGCCGACGCGTCGCTCGGGCAACTGCCGCAGAACCATTTCGGGCTCGTCGACGTAATCGCGCTGACCGGAACCGACGCGCAGAAGCGCTACTTCTTCGGCGAAGTGCTGCGCGGCAAACGGTTCGGCAACGGCTTCTCGGAGAAGGGCACGAAGCACGTGCTCGATCTGAAGACACGCGTGCGTCGCGACGGCGACGACTATGTGGTCGACGGCACGAAGTTCTACTCGACCGGTGCGCTGTTCGCACATTACGTGCCGGTGCTCGGCCTCGACGATGCGCAGCGCGCGTGGCTCGCCTACGTGCCGCAGCCCGCACGCGGGCTCACCGTGATCGACGACTGGTCGGGGTTCGGGCAGCGCACGACCGCGAGCGGCACCGTCGTGCTCGACGGCGTGCGCGTGCCTGCGTCGCATGTGCTGCCCGCGCATCGTGTGTCGGACGAGCCGACGCTCAACGGTCCGCTATCGCAGATCATCCAGGCGGCAATCGATGCCGGCATCGCGAAGGCCGCGATCGACGATACGCTCGCGTTCGTGCGCACGCGTACGCGGCCGTGGGTCGACAGCGGCGTCGAGCGTGCGTCGGACGATCCGCTGCTGCTGCGCGAAGTCGGCCGTCTGCATATCGAGCTGCATGCGGCGGAAGCGCTGCTCGAGCGCGCGGCGCGCACGCTCGACGAAATTCGCGCGCGCGGCACGGTGACCGACGACGACGTCGCACGCGCGTCGGTCGCGGTCGGCGAAGCGAAGGTGCTGACGACCGAAATCGCCCTGCGTGCGGGCGAGAAGCTGTTCGAACTGGCCGGCACGCAGTCGACACTCGCCGAGCACGGTCTCGACCGACACTGGCGCAATGCGCGCACGCACACGCTGCATGATCCGGTGCGCTGGAAATACCATCTGGTCGGCAACTACTATCTGAACGGCGTGCGGCCCGCGCGGCACGCGTGGAACTGACATCGCGCGGCGACGCGCAGCGCGGCGCATGCGCCCGTATCGCGCACGCGCCGCATCGCGTTACTTCACGCAGTCGAGCGTGTACTTGAGCCCCGGCGCGAGCAGCCCGCGCCACACGTCCCACGTATGGCCGCCGTCGACGATGCGCAGCTCGGCCGGATTCTGCGCGCGCCGCAGATGCGTGTAGAGCAGGCTCGATTCGGCCTGGATCGTCAGATCGTCGTCGCCGGCCGCGATGAACACCGGCACGCGCCACGTGCGCGCGAAATAGCCGCGCATCAGCGCGGGATAGTTCAGCTCGTGCCACACGCGCGCGTCGAACTGGCGATCGCCGAACACGCCGACGTAACGCGCCGCCGAATTGAGCGGCGGCTCGTTCGCGTAGATCGCGGGGCTGAGCAGCATCGCGCCGCAGAACAGCCCCGGCTCGAGCAGCGCGAAGCGCAGCGCGCCGAAGCCGCCCATCGACACGCCGCCGATCGCGCGGCCGGCGCGCTGGTTCGATACCGCGAAGTGCATCTCGACTTCGGGCAGCAGGTCGTTCAGAAACGCGCTTTGCATCTTCTCCTTGCGATCGACGTACCAGTCGGTGCCGCCTTGCGGCATCACGATCACGACCGGCGGAATCTCGTGGCGTTCGATCAGCGTGTCGGCCGTCGCCTGCAGCCGGCCCTGCGTGATCCAGTCGTTCGCGTTGCCCGCGTTGCCGTGCAGCAGATACATCACCGGATAGCGCGCGCCTTCCGCGTTGTAGCCCGGCGGCAGGTAGACCGTATACGACCAGTCGCGCTGCAGCGACGCCGAACGGAACGTGCGCAGCACGATGCTGCTGCCGGGGTTGAGGGTCGCGCCCGACGCGGCCGGCGTGGCGATCGACGACGCAGCCGCGCCCGATGGCGCGGTGGACGCGACGGGCGTGGCGCGCGCGGTGGCGATGGAACCGGCGATCAGGGCAAGGGCGAGCGGAACGGCGAGTCGACGCATGGCGAATCGGGTCAGAAAAGGCGCCGCCTATCGTAGCAGCAGACGAGGGCGCCGCATGTCAGCGCCGCGAACCGAACGGCAGCCGCGCGATGAGCGGCGCATAGAGTTTCGCGACGAGATACAGCAGCCCCATCGCCACGACGTCGGCGGCGAGCCCGAGCGGCACGTTCAGATAGCCGTCGGTCGCCTGATACAGCACCGAGTCGACCGCGAGCGAGATCCCGGTGCCGGCAACGAAACACAGCAGCCCCTGCCGGCCGATCGTACCGATCCACGGCATCGCGTGCGCGACCTTCTTCATCCAGCCGAGGTGCACGAGCTTCGCGGCGAGCCACGCGATCGCGAGAAAGTTCGCGAGCCGCAGCGCGCCGAGGTTCTGCTTGATCGACGGATCGGTCGGGAACGGCTCGATGCGCAGCCGGTAATACGCGCCCGCCGCGACGATCGCGACCGCCGCGAGGCTCAGCAGCCAGCCCTGCGGCTTCGGCGCGAGCGTCTGGTAGACGGGCTGGCAGCGCGAGATCACGCCGAGCACGAACAGAAACTGCCACGCGAACGGATTGAAGTCCCACGGTACGCCGTCTACGGTCGGCAGGAAGCGCGCCGCGTGCGGCGCCGCGTACCAGAGCGATCCGCTGAACGCGAGCAGCAGCCACGGCTGCGTGCGCGCGAGCGGCAGCGCGAGCGGCGCGAGCAGCGCGAAGAACGCGTACATCGGCAGGACCGACGCGAGATACGGCTGACGGCGAAACAGCAGGATGTCGCGCAGCGCGGCGAGCGGCCGGTGCAGCAGCCCGTCGAGATCGTTGGTCGGCATGTTCGGCCCGTCGATCGCGAACGCGTTCAGCACGGCCGTGATCAGCAGCATCAGCCCGGCCGTCACGAGGAACGCGCGGTAGATCTCGAACGCGCGCCGGATGAAGCGCTGGCGCGCTGCCGATTCGTCGTGGCGCTCGGCGAGCGAGTTGTAGGCGATTGCGGTCGCGAAGCCGCCGAGAAATACGAACACCTCGGCCGCGTCGCACAGCGCGTACGCATGCAGCGTCACGCGCGACAGGATGCTGCCGCCGATATGGTCGACGACGATCACGAGCAGCACGAGGCCGCGGAAGAAATCGAGTTCGGCATAGCGGCCGGCCCGGGCGGGCGCGGTCATCGCGCGTCCTCGCGGCCGGCGCGGGCGCAGGCACGGCGGCAACGGGCCGCGCGGGGTTCGGGGTGAAGCATGACTGCGTGACGAAATGATGATGGATGCGCATTGTGCCACCGATGCGGCCGCTTCCGGGTTTACGCGAATGGCGGCCCGCCGCGCCGCGGCCCGCAAGGCAGCCGCGGCGGGCGGCCTGACACGCAGTTGGAAGGGCGCAACGCTTTGTCCGCCAGGCATGCGCGTCGGTGGACGGCCGGATTTCGACGTGACACCATTTCGTCGTCGCGCGGCTGCACGCCGCGCGGTCCGCCGCGCGGACCAGCCATACAACAAACCAACAATTGCCGGGCACATGCCAGCCCGGTGCCGGGTTCCGGAGATCCGACATGAGGAAGCACGTCATTTTTGCCGCCGCGCTCGCCGCGTTTGCCGCGCCGGCCTTCGCGCAGGACAGCGTGACGCTGTACGGTGTGATCGACGAGGGCTTCAACTACACGAACAACGTGAGCGTCAACGGCGCGGGCAAGGCCGACTACCAGCTCGCGAGCGGCTATGCGCAGGGCAGCCGCTGGGGGCTCAAGGGCAGCGAGGATCTTGGCGGCGGGCTGAAGGCGATCTTCACGCTCGAAAGCGGGTTCGACGTGAACAACGGCCGGCTCGGGCAGGGCAGCCGGATGTTCGGCCGACAGGTGTTCGTCGGCCTCAGCGCGTCGCGTTTCGGCACGCTGACGTTCGGCCGCCAGTACGATTCGGTCGTCGACTATCTCGCGCCGCTGACCGCGAACGGCAACTGGGGCGGCACGCTGTTCTCGCATCCGTTCGACAACGACAACACCGACAACTCGTTCCGCGTGAACAACACGGTGAAGTACGCGAGCCCGGACTGGAACGGGCTGTCGGTCGGCGGCACGTACAGCTTCAGCAATAGCACGGGCTTCTCGAACAACCGTCAGTACAGCCTCGGCGCGCAGTATTCGCTCGCCGGGCTGCAGGTCGCGGCCGCGTACCTGCAGGCGAACCATCCGGGCGCCGGCGGCGCGGGTGCGATCGCCGCGGACGACGCGAACTTCGTCGCCGAGCGGCTGCGGGTCTTCGGCGGCGGCCTGAACTACACGTTCGGGTCCGCGACGGTCGGCTTCGTCTACACGAAGACCGACGTGAAGAACCCGGTGTCGACCGTTTATCTGCCGGCGTCGACGTTCGCGGGCCTCGGGCTCGGCGCGACGAAGTTCGACAACTTCGAGGTCAACGGCAAGTATCAGCTGACGCCCGCTTTCTACGTCGGCGCGCAGTATGTGTATACGGACGGCAAGTTCGATGCGGCGACCGGGTCGATCAAGCCGAAGTACCACACGATCGGGCTGATGGCCGACTACAGCCTGTCGAAGCGCACCGACGTCTACCTGCAGGGCGCGTGGCAAAAGGTGGCCGGCGATCGCACGGGTACTGCGGCCGACGGCGGCTACGTGGTCGGGACCGACGGCCCGTCGTCGTCCTCGAACCAGTTCGCGGTGCGCGCCGCGATTCGTCACAAGTTCTGACGGGCGGCCGCGCGACGCGGCCCGTCAGGTCGCGCGGCTCACGTCGCCGAGCGTCTCGGCGAGCCAGTCGACGAAGATCCGCACGCGCGGCGCCAGATGGCGGCCGTGCGGAAACACCACCGCAACCGGCAGCGGCGGCGCCTGCCATTCCGGCAGCACCTCGACCAGCGTGCCGTCCGCGAGCAGCGGCTCGAGGCCGTCGCGCGGCGCCTGGATCATCCCGAGGCCCGCGACGCAGCACGCGAGATACGCCTGCGAGCTGTTCACCGACACGATGCTGCGCATTTTCACCGTGTGGACGTCGCCGGTGTCCATGTCCGTGTATTCCCAGTCCAGTTCGCGGCCCGTGCGGCTCGAGAAATAGCCGACCGCGACGTGGTCCGGCAGTTCGTCGGGCGTACGCGGCAACCCGTGGCGCGCCGCATAGTCGCGCGACGCGCAGTTGAGCTGCGCCATCTCGCCGATGCGCCGCGCGACCAGCGACGTGTCGGAGAGCATGCCGACGCGCACCGCGCAGTCGATGCCGTCCGCGACGAGGTCGACGAAGCGGTCGGTCGTGCTGACCACGACGCGCAGGTCCGGGTAGCGCGCGTGGAAATCCGGCAGCGCCGGGATCACGCGATGCAGCGCGAAACGCTCGGGCAGATCGACGCGAACGACGCCGCGCGGCGACGCGCCAGCCTCCTCGAACAGCGTTTCCGCGTCGTCGAGATCGGCGAGCAGCCGCACGCAGCGCTCGTAGTAGGTCGTGCCTTCGGCGGTCAGCCCGACGCGACGCGTCGTCCGCTGCAGCAGTCGCACCTTCAGATGCTTTTCCAGATACTGGACCGCGTTGCTGACGGTCGGGCGCGGCAGTTGCAGCTGCTCGGCCGCCTTCGTGAAGCTGCCGAGATGGGCGACGCGCGCAAAGATGCGCATTGCTTGCAGATGATCCATGCGGGGAGCGAAAGCCGGCGGGTTGGGACAGCCTCCATTGTTAATCAGCGTCGAATGATTTGGTTGCGCGTTTCGCGTTTATCGCGCGCGGCGTTCCGTCGAGAATGCGGTCCATCGGTCACCACGCGAAGGAACGCACATGAACACACGTCAACTGGGCCGCACGGGCCCGCAGGTATCGGCGATCGGGCTCGGCTGCATGGGCATGTCGGATCTTTACGGGCCGGCCGACCGCGGCGAGAGCATCGCGACGCTGCACGCCGCGCTCGATCACGGGATCACGCTGCTCGACACCGGCGATTTCTACGGAATGGGCGACAACGAAATGCTGATCCGCGATGCGCTGCGCGGCCGCACGCGCGAGCAGGTGCTGATCAGCGTGAAGTTCGGCGCGCTGCGCGATCCGGCCGGCGGTTTCGCCGGCTACGATGCGCGGCCGGTCGCGATCCGCAACTTCGTCGCCTATACGCTGAAGCGGCTCGGCACCGACTACATCGATCTCTACCGGCCGGCGCGCGTCGATCCGGCGGTGCCCATCGAGGAGACGGTCGGCGCGATCGCCGATCTCGTCAAGGCGGGCTACGTGCGCCATATCGGCTTGTCGGAGGTCGGCGCCGACACGCTTCGCCGCGCGGCGGCCGTCGCGCCGATCGCGGATCTGCAGATCGAATATTCGCTGCTGTCGCGCGGGATCGAGGACGCGATCCTGCCGACGTGCCGTGCACTCGGCATCGGCGTGACCGCGTACGGCGTGCTGTCGCGCGGCCTACTGGGCGGCGGCTGGAGTGCGGCGCAGCCGCGCGAGCGCGATTTCCGCGCAGCGAGCCCGCGGTTCCAGGGCGCGAATCTCGAACACAATCTTGCCCTCGTTGACGCGTTGCGCACGATTGCCGACGAAAAGGGCAGCAACCCCGCGCAGATCGCGAGCGCCTGGGTGCTGTCGCGCGGCGACGACATCGTGCCGTTGATCGGCGCGCGCAAGCGCACGCAGCTCCAAGACGCGTTGCAGGCGTCCTCGATGCAACTAACGGTCGATGACATCGCACGCATCGAAGCGGCGGTTCCCGCCGGGGCCGCCGCGGGCGAACGCTATCCGGCCGCACAGATGGCGCACCTCGATAGCGAGCAGGGCGGCGGCCGGCACGCGTGACGATGTGGTGCGTGCGAGGTGTTGGCGTGTTGGCGTGGGGGCCACTCGCGGCGGTCGGTGATTCGCCGGTGTGATTCGCAGCCGCGACAGGCAATTCGCGGAATCGACCTTTGACCCGCACAGCACGGCAGCTGGCGGCCGGCGACCAGTCGCACGCCGTCCGCGGCCTCCACGCGACCCGCAATCTTGCGACTCGCGAGCAGCCTGCAACCTGCAGCCCGCGAGTCGCAGCCGTCGGTCCTAGCCCGCGACCCACGACCCACCGCCCCGAGCCAGCGTCAGGCAAAACCAGATAGTCCCCCGCTGCGCCACCGTGCACGATACGCCGCGTATCCATCGGGACGGACGAACCTGCACATGCCACTTCACACGCTGACGGTCGTCGCGGCGATCTTCCTGCTCGCCGGCGCGGTCAAGGGAATGATCGGCCTCGGCCTGCCGACGATCGCGATGGGGCTGCTGACGCTCGCGATGCCGCCGTCCGCGGCCGCGAGCCTGTTGCTCGTGCCGTCGTTCGTCACGAACGTCTGGCAGCTCGCGATCGGTCCGTCGTTCGGGCCGCTGCTGCGCCGGCTGTGGCCGCTGCTCGCGGGGCTGACGCTCGGCACGCTGGCCGGCGGCCTGCCGGCGCTCGCGACCGGCAGCCGGTGGACGCATGCGGCGCTCGGCGTCGTGCTGATCCTCTATGGACTGTGGGGGCTCGCCGCCGCGCGGCTGCCGGCGCCCGGTCGCCACGAACGATGGCTGTCGGCGGTCGTCGGCTATCTGACCGGCGCGGTCACCGCGGCGACCGGCGTGTTCGTCGTGCCGGCCGTCCCGTATCTGCAGGCGCTGCGGCTATCGAAGGACGACCTGATTCAGGCGCTCGGCCTGTCGTTTACCGCGTCGACGATTGCGCTCGGCTTGCAACTGCGCGTCTCGGGTGCGCTGCAGACGGTCGATCTCGGCATGTCGGCGCTCGCGCTCGTGCCGGCGCTCGCGGGCATGGCAGGCGGCCAGTACGCGCGGCGCGTGATGAGCGAGAAGGCGTTCAGGCGATGCTTCTTCATCGGCCTGCTCGCGCTCGGCGCGTACATGACCGCGTCCGGCTGGCGCTGAGCGCATCGTGCGCATCGTGCGCGTCGTGCGCGTCGTGCGAACAGGCACGCCGGCGCGCGACGCGGCCGCGCTACAGCTGGGCCTCGATCGCCGCCTTGTCGATGACGGACCAGACCTGACGGATCCTGCCGTCGCGAAACGCATAGATCACGTTTTCGCAGAACGTCACCTTTCGACCGTTGACCGGCAGCCCCAGAAACGTGCGGGCCGGCGAACACGCGAACTGCAGCCGGCACGCGATGTGCGGCGGCGCGCTGACGAGCAGTGCGATCTCGAAATGCAGATCCGGAATGTCGCGGAAATCCTGCTCGAGCATCGCGCGGTAGCCGGACAGGCCGAGCGGCCGGTCGTTGTGGATCACGTCGTCGCTGACGTAGCGGCCGAGCGCCGCCCAGTCCTGCCGGTTGAGGCAGTCGATATACGCGCGGTAGTGCGCGGCAAGATCGGTATCGGTCATCTGTGTACCTCGTCGTCGGTCGACAGTGGCATCGTGCCGGCCGTCGCGCCGCCGTCGACCGTATTCACTGCGCCGGCGCGTCGCCGGACAGGAACGCGACGAACTCGCGCGTATATTTCGGCAGCGCGTCGAACGACCGCGCGCAGAGCGTGAGCTTCCGGTGGCTCCACGAATCGGACAGCTCGACGAGCCGCACGTCCATCGTCTGCATCGCGCGTTCCGCCGCGTGCCGCGACACGATGCCGATCCCGACACCGCTTTCGATCACGCGGCAAATCGCGTCGAAACTCTTCAACTGCACACGATAGCGGATCCGCTTGCCGAGCGCGCGCGCCTGATCGGCGAGATGGACCTGCAGCGCGCTGCCGTCGGTGAGGCCGATGAAATCCGCATCGACGATTTCGTCGAACGCGACCGCGTCGCGCGACGCGAGCGGATGGCCGGCCGGCACGACGACGATCAGCCAGTCCTCGCGAAACGGTCGCTGCTCGAGCCCGCCGAGTCCGACCGAATCGGCGACGATGCCGAGCTCCGCGGTCTTGCTGCGGATCGCGTGCACGATCTCCTGGCTCGAGCGTTCCTCGACGCTGATCGACAGCTTCGGATGGCGCGGCAGATAGTCGGCCAGCGCGTCGGGCAGGTATTCGCTGAGCGACGCGGTGTTGCATAGCAGCCGGATATGGCCGCGCAACCCGAGCCCGTACTGCTGCAGTTCGCCGCGCATGTGGTCGATCTGCTGCAGCACCGTGCGCGCATGGTGTTCGAGCGCATGACCGGCGTCGGTCGCATGCACGCCCGCCTTGGTCCGGTGCAGCAGCGGAACGCCGAGCTCGTCCTCCATCCCGCGAATGCGCTCGCTCGCGGCCTGCAGCGTGATGTGCGTGCGCTCGGCGCCGACCGTGATCGTGCCGGCGTCGCAGATGTTCAGGAAAAGCCGCAGATCGGTCAGGTCGAAGCGCATGGCGGGGCCGGGTTGTTGTGTGATCGCCGATAAGGTAGCAGGGAATCGGGCGCGCGATGCTCAGGCGCTGCCTGAGACGCGATTCGCCGCTTCCGCATTTTCAGGATACGGCCGGCGACCGATGATGCTGACGTCAAACGCGAAGGGGAGACCGTCATGCAAATCGATTCGTCGTGGGGCGTGTCGTTCAAGATCGCGCTGCATCTGCTGTTCCTCTGCATCGGCATCGCCTACGCGTGCTCGGAACTGATCGACTGGATGCGCTGAGCGCCCGCGTTGGCGGCCCGCCGACGCGGCGGAAAATCATGCCGATTTTCCGAGAAGACGCGGTCATCGTTACCTGAATCGCACGGGGCGCGGGTCACCCATATCGTCCGGCTCCACGACCGGTGATCGTTTGTCATCATTGTTTGCATCCGGTTACACGTCGGCCGTTCCGTTTTTGAGATGCTTGAAAGCTTGTAAAACGGACACCGGTAGCACCGGTTCGACGATGGAAAAGCATCGACTCTATCGCCGCGCGGCATGGGCATCCGGCCTTGCTGCCGTGCTCGCGATGGCCGGCTGCGCGAGCACGCCGCCCGTTCCGCCGAGCGATACGCTTGCCGGCCCCGCGCGACAGGCGGCGCCGGCGCAACCCGCCGCGGCATCGGCACCTGCGCCGGCGCCTGCGCCGATCCTGGTCGCGCATGACTACGTCGTGAAGCGCGGCGACACGCTGACGGGCATTGCAAACGCGAACGACTGCAGCGTCGCCGACCTGCGGCTCTGGAACAAGCTCGGCGCGCGCAGCAGGCTGCGCACCGGGCAGGTATTGCGGATCGTGAAGCAGGACGTGCAGCGGCCGTCGGCGACGACGGGCAGCACGCAGGCGACGGCACCGGCCGCCGCGAGCGACGCGACGGCCGCTGCGCGGCCGAGCGAGTCGAGCGCCAGCGATCGCGAGGTCGTCCAGCAGACGAAGCGTCACGCGCGCGGCGTCGCGCTCGCCTGGCCCGCGCACGGCCGGATCGTCGAACCGTTCCGCCCCGGCCAGAACCGGGGGATCCAGATCGCGGGCCGCCCCGGCGACCCGGTGCGCGCGGCCGCCGACGGCCGCGTGATGTATGCAGGCACCGGGCTCAACGACTACGGGAGCCTGATCATCGTCCAGCACAACGCGGATTTCCTGACCGCGTACGCGCACAACCGCAAGCTGCTCGTGAAGACGGGCGACGTCGTGCATCAGGGCGACGAGATCGCCGAGATGGGCGACCTCGACAACTCGCGCGTCGCGCTGCTGTTCGAAGTGCGGCGCGACGGCAAGCCGGTCAATCCGCTGCCGTATCTGCCTGCGCCGCAGGGCTGAGGCGCGAACGCGCAGCCGCGCCGCTGGAATGCGGCGGCGCTCGCTGATACGCTAGGGTCTGTTCATCGCGCCTCACGGGTGAGGCCGCCGGTGCGTGCGTTCGCGGTGGGCGGCGGCTGCCGCCGCGAAGCATGCGCCGATGCGAAGGCGCGCGCATCGTCGATGTGCGCCCTGCGATGCGATCGATTCCGACAGAACATCACGCCATTCATGGAACACTCACCGACACGCCGCTCGCTGTTGCTTGCCGCCGTTGCGGCACCGTTCGTCGCCGCGTGCACGTCGGCGCCCGTCGCCGACCAGGGACGCGTGCATCGCGCCCAAGCCGAACTCGCCGCGCTCGACAAGGCGTCGGACGGCCGGCTCGGCGTCGCCGCGCTCGACACGTCGACCGGCGCGCGCATCGCGCACCACGCGCGCGAGCGCTTTCCGCTGTGCGGCACGTACGCGGTCGTCGCGGCCGCCGCGATCCTCGCGCGTGCGTCGCTCGACGCATCGCTGCTGCCGCGCCGCATTCTCTACCGCCGTTACGGGATCGTCGCGGGCTCGCCGGTGACCGAAAGCCACGCGGACACCGGCATGACCGTCGCGCAGCTCTGCGCGGCGATGCTCGAGTCCGGCGACAAGGGGGCCGGCAACCTGCTGATGAACGTACTCGGCGGCCCGCAGGCGGTGACGGCGTTCGCCCGCGAAAGCGGCGATACGACCTTCCGTCTCGATCGCTGGGAGCCCGAGCTGAATGCGGTGGGGCCCGGCGACGTGCGCGACACGTCGACGCCGGTCGCGATGGTCGACACGCTGCAGCGGCTGCTGCTCGGCGATGCGCTGCGCGAGCCGCAGCGCGCGCAGCTGATCGACTGGATGACGGCCGGCGCGCGCGGCGACGGCACTGCCGCGGCCGTGCCGCCGGGCTGGCGCGTG
>NZ_KV786601.1:0-9673 GCF_001806955.1 Burkholderia sp. HMSC10F09 | reverse complement strand
CCCGCGCGGCGCGATGCCGGCGCGGGCCGCCGCTCGATCGGCAGCGCATCGCGCTGCCGTTTCCACTATTGCATCCGCAGCCGCGTGCGTGCGACGAACAGCGCGACGAGACTGAGGATCGCGCATCCGATCAGATACAGCGCAGGCGACAGCCGGTTGCCGGTCGCGCTGATCAGCCAGGTGATGACGAACGGCGCGAAGCCGCCGAACAGCGTGACGCCCGTGTTGTAGCTGACGGCCAGGCCCGTCGCGCGCGTCTGCGCGGGAAACAGTTCCGCCATCAGCGCGGGCAGCGCACCGCAATACATGGCCTTCAGCGCGCCGATCCAGATCAGCGCCGCCAGCATCGTCGCGAACGACGCGTGCCGCGTGAGCCATGCGAACGTCGGCCAGACGGTGACCAGCATCAGCAGCGCCGCGGTCGTCATCACGCGGATCCGTCCGGTGCGATCGGACAGGTGCCCGACGAGCGGTGTGACGAGCGTCAGCACGAAGCCGGTCGCGAGCGTCGCCGCGAATCCGGTCGACGCCGGCAGTCCGAGCTGCTTGATTGCGTACGTCGGCATGTACAGCACCATGTAGTTGATCGCGGTCGAGATCACGAGTGCGCCGATCGCGAGCAGCAATCGCATCTTGTAGTGCGTGAACAGTTCGCGCACCGGCGCTTCGGCGCGCGCCTGCGTGCGGAACTCGACGCCCTCGTCGACGTAGCGGCGGATGTAGAGTCCGACCGGGCCGATGGCAAGGCCGAACAGGAACGGCACGCGCCAGCCCCAGCTTTCGAGCTGCGCGGGCGTCAGCGTAGACGTCAGCAGGGCGCCGAACCCCGACGCGAGCAGCGTGGCGAGACCCTGGCTCGCGAATTGCCAGCTCGACATGAAGCCGCGCCGCTGCGGCGCATGCTCGACGAGAAACGCGGTCGAGCTAGCGAACTCGCCGCCGGCGGAAAAGCCCTGCATCAGCCGCGACAGCATGATTCCGAGCGGCGCGAGAATGCCGATCGACGCGTAGGTCGGCATCGCGGCGATCAGCAGCGTGCCGCCCATCATCATCGCGATCGACAGCAGCAGCGACGCCTTGCGGCCCGCGCGATCCGCATACGCGCCGAGCACGAAGCCGCCGATCGGGCGGATCAGATAGGACAGCCCGAACGTGCCGAGCGTGAGCAGCAGCGACGTCGCTTCGCTCGTCGCGGGGAAGAACAGCTTCGCGATCGTCACCGCGAAAAAGCCGTAGACGATCAGGTCGAACCATTCGAGCGCGTTGCCGATCGACGCCGCGAAAATGATGCGCCGGATCTGCGCCGCGTTGGGGCGTGCGGCGTCCTGCGTGGTCAGCGTGGTCGTATTCATCGTGGATGGGGCTCCGTGGAAGGATGCAGCACGCGTTACGCAGCGATGCCGGCCGCGGCCGACGCCGACGCCGTGCGGCGCGGATGCGGCGCGTCGTCGCCGAGATCCCAGAAGAGGCCGGCCATCATCTGCAGCCCCTCGCACGCGACGCTCGCGAGCAGATGCTCGTCGGGCGCATGCTGCGAGCACGCGGGATACGAGTGCGGCACCCAGAGCGTCGGCAAGCCGAGCGTGTCGGCGAACACCTCGTTCGGCAGCGTGCCGCCGAGATTCGGCAGGATCGCCGGCTTCTTGCCGGTCGTGCGCGCGAGCGACGCGACGGCCCACTGCACCCACGGATCGTCGGGCGACAGGCGCGTGGCGGGCGCACCGCGCTCGACCTCGATGTCGACGTCCGCAAAGCCATGCGCATCGAGATGTGCGCGCAGATGCGCCTGCAGCGCCTGCCAGTCGGTACCGACGACGAAGCGCAGCTGGCAGTGCGCATACGCGGCCGGCGGAATCGCGTTGACCGGATGCTCGGGGTTGCCGGCCTTGAACGCGAGGATCTCGAGCGTGTTCCAGCCGAATACGCGTTCGGGCGCCGAGAGCCCCGGCTCGCCCCAGCCGGCGTCGAGCGCCGGGTCGCCGGGGCCGCCGCCCACCGACAGATCGGCGAGCGCGTCGCGCACGGCGGCCGGAATCGGCGGCGGGCGCAGCCCCGCGACGCGGATCGCCCCGCGTGCATCGACGAGACTGGCGAGCGCATGCGCGAGCACGATCGCGGGATTGCGCAGCAGCCCGCCCCAGTTGCCGGAGTGATGGGCGCCATCGCGCGCCCGCAGGCCGAGCCGGAAGTTCACCGCGCCGCGCGAGCCGAGAAACACCGTCGGACGTTCGGCGGTAACGCGCGGGCCGTCCGATGCGATCAGCACGTCGGCCGCCAGGGCGTCGCGCTCGCGGCGGCACAGCGCGTCGAGGCCCGGCGAGCCGGTTTCCTCGCCCATCTCGATCAGCAGTTTCGCGTTGAAGCCGAGACGGCCGCCGCGCGCGTGCAGCACGCTCGCGAGCGCCGCGAGGTTGATCGTGTGCTGCCCCTTGTTGTCGGCAGTGCCGCGTCCGTACCAGCGGTCGCCGTCGGCGTGCAGCCTCCACGGCGACAGCGGCGCGCGCCATTGCGCGTCGTAGCCGCGCACGACGTCGCCGTGGCCGTAGATCAGCACGGTCGGCAACGCGTCGTCCTCGTGGCGCGACGCCAGCAGAAACGGGCCGCCGCCATCGATCGAGTTGTCGACGATGCGTGTCGAAAAGCCGAGGCGCGCGGCTTCGGGCGCGATCTCGTCGGTCAGATACGCGCGCAGCGCGGCATCGGCGCCGCGTTCCTGGCTTTCGGTGCGCAGGCCGACGCGGCGGCTCAGCGTCGCGAACAGCGCGCCGGATTCGAACTGGTTCAGCGCATGCTGAACGGCAGCGGTACGGGTCAAGACCTGTCTCCTCGGCAAGGTGCCGAACGGTGCGCGGGCCGCGCCGCCGGCATGAAGTGCGATCGATTCTAGAAAGCCGTTTTTTTTGTCACAATGATCGAATTTCGAAGCTTTCTTTGCCGAAAAGGCAAAGCAGGACAGCCGCTCGCGGCACGGAGACAGAACGATGGCGGCTTTTCTGCATGGCCTGGCACTGCGGTATTTCGTCGAAGTCGCGCGTACGGGCTCGCTCAGCGACGCGTCGGCGCGGCTGCATGTCGCCGTGTCGGCGATCAGCCGGCAGATCGCAAAGCTCGAAAGCGAGCTCGGCGCGCCGCTGTTCGAGCGGCGGCCGCGCGGCATGGCGCTGTCGGAGGCGGGCGAGCGGCTGCTCGGTTTCGCGCAGCGCAGCCTGCTCGAAGCCGAACACGTGATGAAGGAGATCGGCGGGCTCGACGCGCTGCACGGCAGCCTGTTGAAGATCGCCTGCTCGGAAGGGTTCGCGATCGATTTCCTGCCCGGCGCGCTGGCAGCGTTCAAGGCGCGCCATCCGGGCGTCGATTTTTCGGTGTGGGTCGTATCGCCGGCCGATGCGACGCGGCGCGTGCGCGACGGCGACGCCGACATCGCGCTGACCTTCAGCCTCGCGCCGGAAAAGGGCGTGCGCGTCGAGCATACGGAGCGCGCGCCGATCTTCGCGCTGCTGCGCCGCGATCATCCGCTCGCGGCGCGCGAGGCCGTATCGCTCGCCGACGTCGCGCGCCATCCGCACGTGCTGCCCGAAGCCGGCACGACCGTGCGCCAGCTGATCGATATCGCATGCGCGCTCGACGGCCTGATGCTCGAGCCGGAGCTCACGAGCAACAACACGGCCGCGATGTACCGCTACGCGCAGCGTACGGGCGCGGTGATGTTCTCCGGTCTGCTGTCGGTGCGCGACCGCTGCGACGCCGACGGTTTCGTCGTCGTGCCGGTCACGAACCCGCAGTTGCGTGAACGCAGCATCCAGGTACAGACGATGGCGGGGCGCGATCTGCCGGCGTCGGTGCGCGCGTTTCGCGATCATCTGATCGACGCGATGAAGGCCGCGTCGGTGCCGCCGAACGCGGCGCGCGGCTCGCGGCGCCCGCGCGTGAGATAATTGCAGGTCCGCCTTCCTGCGCCCGTGCGGCTCGCCGAGCCGCACCGACCCGTTTCGACGCCAAATTGAAGAACCTGATTGTCACCCTCGATCGCGCCGCCGAGTTCGACGAGATCATCGACGTGCGCACGCCGCTCGAATTCGCCGAGGACCATATCCCCGGCGCGTTGAACGCGCCCGTGCTCAGCAACGAGGAGCGCGTGCTCGTCGGCACGATGTATCGGCAGGTGTCGCCGTACGAGGCGACGCGCGTGGGCGCGGCGATCGTCGCGCGCAACATCGCGCGCCATCTGGACACGACGTTCGCCGATCGTCCGCGCAACTGGCGCCCGCTGATCTACTGCTGGCGCGGCGGCAAGCGCTCGGGCTCGATGACGACCTGGTTCAACCTGATCGGCTGGCAGGCGCGTCAGCTCGACGGCGGCTACAAGGCGTACCGCCGTTCGGTCTGCGCGACGCTCGACACGCTGCCGACGCGCTTTCGCTACATCGCGCTCGTCGGCCACACCGGCTGCGGAAAAACGCGGCTGCTGAACGCGCTGCGCGGTGCGGGCGCGCAGACACTCGATCTCGAAGCGCTCGCATGCCACCGCGGCTCGCTGCTCGGCGCGCTGCCGGGCGTGCCGCAACCGTCGCAGAAGGCGTTCGATTCGGGGCTTGTCGAAACGCTGCAACGCTACGATCCGGCATGGCCGGTGTTCGTCGAATCGGAAAGCCGCAAGATCGGGCTCGTGCAGCTGCCGGTCGCGCTGCTCGACGCGTTTCACGCGGGGCCGTGGGTGCAGGTCGAAGCCGCGCGCGACGAGCGCATCGCGTTCCTGCTCGACGATTACGGCCACCTCTTCGACGATCGCGCCGCGTTCGGCGCGCAGCTCGACCGGCTGATCGGGCTGCACAGCCGCGAAGAGGTGGCGCGCTGGCACGCGCTGCTCGACGCCGACCGGCGCGCGGAACTGTTCGGCACGCTGATCGACCGGCATTACGATCCCGCGTACGCGCGCACGTATCGCGCGTCGTACGGCAAGCCGAACCGCGCGCTGACGTTCGCGTTCCGCCCGAACGCGGCCGACGTGCCGGACCAGGCGCGCACGCTGCTCGAGCAGCTCGCGCAGGCGGGCTTGCCCGCGTCGCCGGCCTACGTGTCGACCGCCGCCGCGACGCCGATTACTGCTCATGACCATCCGACCACCTCACGATGACGACCACACGCACGCAACCCGTTCCGGCGCTCGGCTGGATGACCTTCCTGCTGATCGCGGTCGCAGGACTGTTCTACGTCAAATGGTTTCCGTACTACAACAAGGCGTTCGTCGCCGCCGAACATCATTCGATCGGCCAGTCGATCCTGATGGGCACGGCCGCGTCGGCGCCCGAGCCGTCGCTGAAGGCCGCGCTCGACTACGCGTGGGCGTACGGCAAGGCGATCTGGCAGGCGATGGTGCTCGGCCTGCTGCTCGGCTCGGCCGTGCAGGCGCTGCTGCCCGCGCACTGGGTCGCGCGCGTGCTCGGCCGCACGGGCTTCGGCAGCGTCGCAGCCGGCGGCTTGCTGTCGCTGCCGGGCATGATGTGCACGTGCTGCGCGGCGCCGGTCGTCGCGGGCTTGCGCGCGCGCCACGCGTCGCCGGGCGGCGCCGTCGCGTTCTGGCTCGGCAATACCGTGCTGAACCCGGCCGCGCTGGTGTTCATGGGCTTCGTGCTCGGCTGGCACTGGAGCGCGCTGCGGCTCGTGCTGGGCATCGCGATGGTGTTCGGCATCGGCTATCTGCTGAACCGCATCGCGCGGCCGGAGGATCGCAGCATCGACGACGCGCAGCTCGCGGCGCTGGCGGCCGAGCAGGCCGCGGCCGGCAACGCGTTCGTGCGCTGGATCAAGCTGCTCGTGCGGATGGCGGTGCGGCTCGTGCCCGAGTACGTCGTGCTCGTGCTGCTGCTCGGCGCCGCACGCGCGTGGCTGTTTCCGCACATCGGGCCGGACATCGGCAATCATCTCGGCTGGATCGTCGCGTTCGCGGTGGCCGGTGCGCTGTTCGTGATTCCGACGGCCGGCGAAGTGCCGATCATTCAGGCGATGCTGTCGCTCGGCATGGGCGTCGGGCCCGCCGCGGCGCTGCTGATGACGCTGCCGCCGATCAGCGTGCCGTCGCTCGCGATGCTCGCACGGTCGTTCAAGCCATACATGCTGGCGATCGTCGCGAGCCTCGTCGTCGTGTTCGGGATCGCGAGCGGGCTGCTCGCGGTCGCGTTCGGATTCTGAGGCTGACGCACATCGGCCGCGCGCGTGGCCCGTGTGCGCGCCGTATTCATCCGGCACCGCCGCCGATCCGCGCGGTGCCCTTTACAAGAAGCAAACAGGAAAACGCATGACCCAACCGAAGATTCATCCTCGACTCGAAAAGGCGCTGACGCGCGGCGATCTCGCGATCCGCCAGGCCAATTCCGCGCGTGCGACGGCCGTGCTGAACGCGCTCGGCACGATGATCGTCGAGGCGTCCGCGACGATCGGCGTCGAGGCGAGCATCGACATTCCGCAGGGCGATCGCATCTACGATCCCGTCAACGGCGTATGGCCGCAGAAGATGCTCGTGTCGTTCGACGGGCCGGTCGCCGATGCCGATCCGGAAGAGCTGCGCACGGTCTATCTGATCGCCGACGATCCGGGCACGCAGTTCCGCGTCGAATGGCATCGCGCGGACGGCAAGCTCGGCCGCCACGAAGGCGGCCCGCTCGCGACCGTCGCATTCCTGACCGACGTCGAGATTCCGTGGAGCGACGACGACGAGTGACGTCGTCGGGCGCAGGGGCGGCGCTGCGCGCGCCGTGCGTCAGCGCATCAGCCGGCGCCGGAACAGCCACGCGCACAGCAGGAAGCCGCCCACCGCGTAGGCGGCGAGGATCGCGACGTGCAGGCCGATGTCCGTCGCGGGCCGGCCGAGCATCGCCGGCCGGATCAGCTCGACGGCATTGGCGAGCGGCAGCGCCTGCGCCGCATGCTGCGCGAGCTGCGGCAGCTGCGTGATCGGGAAGAAAACGCCCGAGAGCAGCAGCATCGGCGTCAGCACGAGCGTCTGATAGAACATGAAGAAGTCGTACGACGGCGCGAGCGCCGTGACGACCATCGCGACGCTCGCGAACGCGAGCCCCGCGAGCGCGATCACCGGCAGTGCGGCGAGCATCGACGGAAACCGCGCATAACCGAGCAGGCCCGCGACGAGCATGATCGCGGCGCCCGACAGCATCGCCTTGCTGGCACCCCAGACGATTTCGCCCAGTACGACGTCGCCGAGCGCGAGCGGCGTGTGCATGATCGCTTCCCAGGTGCGCTGCACGTGCATCCGCGAAAAACCCGAATACATCGATTCGAAGCTCGCCGACATCATCACGCTCGAGCCGACCGTGCCGGCTGCGAGAAACGCGATGTACGACACGCCGTCGACGTGGCCCAGCATCAGGCCGAGCCCGAAACCGAGCCCGAACAGATAGATCATCGGGTCGGCCAGATTGCCGAACATCGACGCGAGCGCAAGCTTGCGCCAGACCAGATAGTTGCGGCGCCAGACCGCGATCCAGTTGGTCGCGTTCGCCGGCATCGCGAGCGCGAAGCGCGATTCGCGCGCAGGCGTCGCGTGCGGCGCAGCGGAATCCGAATAGTTGCGTACGTCCATGTCGGTCAGTCCTGCATGTCGCGGCCGGTCAGCCGCAGGAACACGTCCTCCAGATTGGCCGGACGATGCAGATAGCGCAACCCGGCGCGGCCCTTGATCCGCGCGCACAGCGGTTCCGGATCGCTGACGTAGCAGAACAGCGTCTCGACGCTGATTTCGGTGCGCTGCGCGAGCGGCGCGACTTCATCGCGCAGCGCGATCGGGTCCGGTCCGTAGATCTCGATCACGTCGCAGCCGATCTCGGACGCGATCAGCGCATGCGGCGCGCCCTCGGCAATCTTGCGGCCTTCCTCGATCACGCACAGCCGGTCGCACAGACGTTCGGCTTCTTCCATGAAGTGCGTCGTGATCAGGATCGTCTTGCCGCGCGCGAGCAGCGAGCGCAGCCGTTCCCACATCAGATGCCGCGCCTGCGGGTCGAGGCCCGTCGTCGGTTCGTCGAGCACCAGTACGTCGGGATCGTTGACGAGTGCGCGTGCGAGCGTGAGCCGCCGCTTCATGCCGCCGGACAGCTCGCCGACCTTCGCATCGGCCTTGTTCTCGAGTTTGGCGAATTCGAGCAGCGGCTGCACGAGTGCGCGTGCCGCGTGCGCCGACATGCCGAAATAGCGGCTGAACACGAGCAGATTCTCGCGAGCCGTGAAATCGGGATCGAGATTGTCGAACTGGGGCACGACACCGACGCGCCGCCGTGCATGCCGCGCGCGCGATGGCACCGGTTCGCCGCACAGCGAGATTGCGCCGGCGTCGGGATACGCGAGACCGAGCAGCATCTTCAGCGTCGTGGTCTTGCCTGCGCCGTTCGGGCCGAGCAGCCCGTAGCACTCGCCGGCATGCACGTGGAAGGACAGATCGTTGACGACGAGCTTGTCGCCATAGCGCTTTTCGACGTTCCGGAAATCGATGGGTGCGACGGACATGGCAGCGTTATGGTTGTGACGGCGAGCAGCGGTGCGCGCGGATGCCGCGAACGGAGCGGGACAACGCCGGTCAGATCGGGCATGATCGAAGCAGGCGTGGCGATGCGCGTTCGCGTGCAGCGAAACGGCGGCACGACGGGCCATTCTAGTGCATCGCTTGCGTTCGTTCAGCGCGTATGCGCCGGCATCGTGCAGGGCCGTGATCATCGTGCACCGCATCATTGCGCACGCGCCGCATGCGGCGTGTCAGCGTTTTCCATCCCTTGCGCGCCGGATTGCGGCGCACCATGATGAATGGGTAGGGCTCGTTGTCGCGATAGGGAGGTCTCATGGCTAGCTACAACAAGATTCTGCTGTGCTACGACGGAACGCTCGAGGGGCGCAAGGCGCTGCGATGCGGTGCCAATCTCGCGTTGGACCTGAAGGCCGAAACGCATCTGCTGTCCGTCGTCGACATGCGCTCGAGCATCGCGCAAAGTGCCGGCTTGCTGACCGACGTCGCATGCGGCCGCTTCGAGGAAACCGCACGTGAAATCCTGCAGGAAGGGGTGAACTGGCTGCGCGAGCGCGGCGTGCAGGCCGAGGGCCATTTCGCGTTCGGTTATCCGATCGACGAAATCGCGAACCTCGCCGGCGAGCTGAAAGTCGATCTCGTCGTCGTCGGACACCGGTGCCGCAGCGGACTATCGAGATGGTGGATGGGATCGGGCAACACGCAACTGCTCGATCGCGTGAACTGCAGCATTCTGGTTGCATGCTCGTCGGCCGAAGAGCAGAAGGCCGAAATCGCACGCGAGCGCGAAGCCGCGACGGCGAGCGGCCAGTGATGTGATGATCGCGATCGGCGCTTGAGGCGCCGATCGCGGCGACGTCGCCAACGCCGCCGCGCCGACGCGCCGCCGCGCGCTACGCGTGCAGATCGATCGCCGACAGCTTCCACGAGAACAGGCCGAAGCGGTGGAAGATCGCCGCATAACGCGTGCCGTCGGCCGTGCGCTGATAGGTGACGACGAATTCGTCGATGTTGCGGTAGCCGGCGTGCGTTTGCTGCTGCGCCGGCGGCGCCGCTGGAACGGATGCTGCTGGCGGCGCCGATGCGACCGCGCTGCCCGGAGCCGGTGCGCTGGCCGGCGGCACGGCCGCGCCGGGTGCGGAC
>NZ_KV786600.1:0-14524 GCF_001806955.1 Burkholderia sp. HMSC10F09 | reverse complement strand
TCAGTTGCTTAACTGAACGGCATTACCGCATCGAGCGGGCTTTCTCACGGCAGCATCGAAACGACGCTCAGACGTTGAACAGGAAGTTCATCACATCGCCGTCGTGCACGACATATTCCTTCCCTTCCGCGCGCATCTTGCCGGCTTCCTTCGCGCCTTGCTCGCCCTTGTACGCGATGAAATCGTCGAACGCGATCGTCTGCGCGCGAATGAAGCCGCGCTCGAAGTCGGTGTGGATCACGCCGGCCGCCTGCGGCGCGGTGTCGCCGATGTGGATCGTCCACGCGCGCACTTCCTTCACGCCCGCGGTGAAGTACGTCTGCAGCCCGAGCAGCTTGAAGCCGGCGCGGATCACGCGATCGAGACCCGGCTCCGACATGCCCATGTCGGCGAGGAACGCTTCCTTGTCGGCATCGTCGAGATCGGCGATTTCCGCTTCGATCGCCGCGCACACCGCGACCACCGGCGAATTCTCGCTTTCCGCGTACTTGCGCACCGCGTCGAGGTGCGGGTTGTTCTCGAAACCGTCGTCCTTCACGTTGGCGACGTACATCGCCGGCTTCGCCGTGATCAGACAGAACGGCTTGAGCAGCGCCTGCTCGTCGTCGGACAGCGCGAGGCCGCGCACGGCCTTGCCCTGGTCCAGATGCGCGCGCACCTTGTCGAGCACCGCGACGAGCTTCGCCGCTTCCTTGTCGTTGCCGGACTTCGCGGCCTTCGAATAGCGCGCGAGCGCCTTCTCGACCGTGCCGAGATCGGCGAGCGCGAGTTCGGTGTTGATCACCTCGATGTCGTCGATCGGGCTCACCTTGCCCGCGACGTGGACGACGTTGTCGTCCTCGAAGCAGCGTACGACGTGCGTGATCGCATCGGTTTCGCGAATGTTCGCGAGGAACTGGTTGCCGAGGCCTTCGCCCTTGCTCGCGCCGGCGACGAGGCCCGCGATGTCGACGAACTCGACGACGGCCGGCACGATGCGCTCGGGCTTCACGATTTCGGCGAGCGCCTTCAGGCGCGCGTCGGGCACTTCGACGATGCCGACGTTCGGCTCGATCGTGCAGAACGGGTAGTTCTCGGCGGCGATGCCGGCCTTGGTCAGCGCATTGAACAGAGTGGACTTGCCGACGTTGGGCAAGCCGACGATGCCGCATTTGAGGCTCATGGAATCCTTCGAACGGATGAAGCGGCGCGGCCGGGCAGGGCGCGGCGGCGCGGGACAAAGAGGGCGGCCGGCGCTGGGCAGCGCGACGGGCCGGCGTTCAAAGACGCTATTGTACCGTGCCGACGCGCCGGTTTCCGGCTGCGGAGCGCTCCGGCGCGGCCGCCGGCGCCGCCGCCATCACGCCGTCACCGTCGTCACAACCGTCACAACCGTCACCACTGCCACCGCGGCCACCGCGGCCACCGCCGCTGCTGCCGCCAGCGCCCCCGCCCCCACCACACGCCCCCAATCGACGTGCGCGCGGCGCAGCAACCGCCCGCGTGCGGCGGCCGGTCGCGCCGCCGCGCGCCGCGATTCCGCTGATTTCCCGCAAAGTCCGGCCGCGTAAGGGTTTGGCCCCGCGGCTATAATGCCCGCCATGACTGTCCACCATACCTTCGACGTCGCCGTGGTCGGCGGCGGGCTCGTCGGCAAGACGGCCGCGCTCGCGCTGACCCAGTCCGGCTACAAGACCGCGCTGCTCGCGCAGCCGGTCACGCCGCGGCCGGCCGATCTCGCGTTCGATACGCGCGTGTATGCGCTGTCGTCCAGCTCGCAGGCGCTGCTCGAGCGGCTGCGCGTCTGGCAGGCGCTCGATCACGGCCGGCTCGCGCCCGTCTATGACATGCGCGTGTACGGCGATGCGCACGCCGAGCTGCATTTTTCCGCCTATCAGGCGTCGGTGCCGCAGCTCGCCTGGATCGCCGAATCGTCGTTGATCGAGACGTCGCTCGACGCCGCGCTGCGTTTCCAGCCGAACCTGACCTGGTTCGACGCGCGCGCGCAGGGCCTCGACGTGCGCGACGACGCGGCCGTGCTCGCCTTGTCGTCGGGGCAGGTGCTCGAAGCCGATCTCGTCGTCGGCGCGGACGGCGCACACTCGTGGGTACGTTCGCAGATGGGCGCGCGCGTCGAGCGGCGCGATTACCGGCAGACGGGCGTCGTCGCGAACTTCAAGGCGTCGCTGCCGCACCGCGAAACCGCGTATCAATGGTTTCGCGACGGCGAAATCGTCGCGCTGCTGCCGCTGCCCGACGGCCACGTGTCGCTCGTGTGGTCCGCGCACACCGCGCACGCGGACGAGCTGCTCGCGCTCGACCCCGCGCAGCTCGCGGCCGAAGTCGAGCGCGTGTCGCACGCGCAGGTCGGCACGCTCGAATGCGTGACGCCGGCCGCCGGTTTCCCGCTCGCGCTGCAGACCGTCGACAAGCTGATCGCGCCGCGCGTCGCGCTCGTCGGCGATGCCGCGCATCTGATCCATCCGCTCGCGGGGCAGGGGATGAACCTCGGCCTGCGCGACGTCGCCGCGCTCGCCGATGCGATCGCGAACAAGGAAAGCTTCCGCAACCTCGGCGATACGGTGCTGCTGCGCCGCTACGAGCGTTCGCGCCGCGAGGACATCCGCGCGCTGATGGTCGCGACCGACGGCCTGCAGCGGCTGTTCGCCGTGCCCGGTTCGTTCGCGAAGGCCGTGCGCAATGCGGGCATGGCGTTCGTCGGCGCGCAGCCGCTCGTGAAGCGCTGGCTGGTATCCGCCGCGCTCGGTTGAGCGAACCTTCGGCCGCATCGCCGGTCGGACTCGGTTCCGTTACGGCGTACACTGTGCCGTGCATTCCGATAGAGCTGAAGGAACAACTCGATGAAAAAAACGATCCGCATCGCCTCGCTGGCGCTGGCCGTCACGATGGCGGCGCTCGGCTGCACTGCGCAGGCCGATCAGGCCACCGACAAGCTGAAAGCCACGCTGCAAGCGCGTCTCGGCAACGACGCACCGATCAAGAGCGTGTCGAAATCGCCGGTCGCGGGGCTGTACGAAGTGAACCTCGGCTCGCAGATCATCTATAGCGATGCGGCGGGCGACTACGTGCTGCTCGGCGATCTCGTCGACGCGAAGACGCACAAGAACCTCACCGACGCACGCCTGTCGGAGCTCAACAAGATCGACTTCACGAGCTTGCCGTTCGCCAACGCGATCAAGGTCGTGAAGGGCAACGGCGCGCGCAAGATAGCCGTGTTCTCCGATCCGAACTGCCCGTATTGCAAGCGTCTCGAAACCACGCTGCAGTCGGTCGACAACGTCACCGTGTACACGTTCCTGTATCCGGTGCTGTCGCCCGATTCGACCGCGAAGTCGAAGGCGATCTGGTGCGCGACCGATCGCGCGAAGACGTGGCAGAGCTGGATGCTCGATCATCGTGCGCCGTCCGGCGCCGGCAACTGCGACACGAGCGCGCTCGACAAGAATCTCGCGCTCGGCCGCGGCATGAACGTGACGGGCACGCCGACGATCTTCCTGCCGGACGGCCGCCGCCTGCCGGGCGCGGTGTCGGCCGACCAGCTGAACCAGGCGCTCGCGTCGAGCAAGTAACCGACCGACATGCCGGGCCGCGCGCCCGGCCAGCGAGGGGCGCCCGCGATGCCTGCCGGCGCCTCTCTTCGTTTCCGCAGCCGCAGTTCGACCGATTGCCACGATGAACCAGCCGATCCGCTATTCAATTGTCCCGAAAGACGTTGCCGCCCACCTGTTCGAAGTGACGGTGACGGTTTCCGATCCCGATCCCGACGGCCAGCGCTTTTCGCTGCCCGTATGGATTCCGGGCAGCTATCTCGTGCGCGAGTTCGCGCGCAACATCGTGACGCTCGACGCGTTCAACGACGCCGGCCGCAAGGTACGGATCGCAAAGACCGACAAGCATACGTGGCAGGCCGCGCCCGTCAGCGGCGCGCTGACGCTGCGCTACGTCGTCTACGCATGGGATCTGTCGGTGCGCTCCGCGTATCTCGACGAATCGGGCGGTTTCTTCAACGGCACCGCGGTGTTCCTGAACGTCGCGGGCCGCGACGATGCGCCGTGCGAAGTCGACATCGCGAAACCGGCCGGCGACGTGTTTCGCGCATGGCGCGTCGCGACCGCGCTGCCGGAGGCCCGCGGCACGAAGCGCTACGGCTTCGGTGCCTATCGCGCGGCAAACTACGACGAACTCGTCGACCATCCCGTCACGATCGGCGAATTCGCGCTCGCGACGTTCGACGCGCACGGCGTGCCGCACGACATCGTGATCGCCGGGCGCGTGACGCAGCTCGACATGGAACGGCTGCGCACGGACCTGAAGCGCGTGTGCGAAGCGCAGATCGCGCTGTTCGAGCCGAAGTCGAAGAAGGCGCCGATGGATCGCTACGTGTTCATGACGCTCGCGGTCAGCGACGGCTACGGCGGCCTCGAGCATCGCGCCTCGACCGCACTGATCTGCAATCGCACCGATCTGCCGGTGAAGGGCCGCCCGGAAACGACGGAAGGCTATCGCACGTATCTCGGCCTCTGCAGCCATGAATACTTCCACACCTGGAACGTGAAGCGGATCAAGCCGGCGGCGTTCGTGCCGTACGACCTGACGCGCGAGAACTACACGTCGCTGCTGTGGCTGTTCGAAGGCTTCACGTCGTATTACGACGACCTGATGCTCGTGCGCAGCGGGCTGATGTCGCAGGACGAATATTTCGCGGCGCTCGGTCGCACGATCGGCGGCGTGCTGCGCGGCACGGGCCGCCTCAAGCAGAGCGTCGCGGACAGCTCGTTCGACGCGTGGATCAAGTACTACCGCCAGGACGAGAACGCGACGAACGCGATCGTCAGCTATTACACGAAGGGCTCGCTCGTCGCGCTCGCGTTCGATCTCGCGATTCGCGCGCAGACGCGTCACCGCAAGTCGCTCGACGACGTGATGCGGCTGCTCTGGCAGCGCTACGGCCGCGACTTCTATCGCGGCAAGCAGGCGGGCGTCGCCGAAGACGAAGTCGCCGCGCTGATCGAAGAAGCGACCGGCGTCGCACTCGGCCGTCTGTTCAGCGATGCGGTGCACGGCACGCGCGACCTGCCGCTCGCCGAGCTGCTCGCACCGTTCGGCGTGACGCTCGCGCCGGACCTCGGCGCGCCCGGTGCGGTCGCGAAACCGTCGATCGGCGCACGTCTGCGCGGCGGCGCCGACTGCACGCTCGCAGCCGTCTATGAAGGCGGCGCCGCGCATCGTGCGGGGCTGTCGGCCGGCGACACGCTGATCGCGCTGGACGGGTTGCGCGTGACGGGCACGAACCTCGATGCGCTGCTCGCGCGCTACCGTCCGGGCGACAAGGTCGAGGTCCACGCCTTCCGCCGCGACGAACTGCGCACCGCGAAACTGAAGCTCGACGGCCCGGAGGTGTCGCGCTACCGGCTGACGGCCGCCGCGAGACCGGCCGCGTTGCTGAAGGCGCGCGAAGCCTGGCTGAAGGGCTAGCATGACGAAGCGGGAATCGGGGCGCGATCCGCAATTGTTCTACTGTTGCAACAATCCGTCGCCCTGAGCCCGCTTTTTCACGCAAATGCGGCCACGCACAATGGCGTCACTCGCGCTACCGAAGCGCAACCCAACCGGAGCCTGACATGACGACCATTCTGCAAATCAATTCGGCGGCGCGTTCGCAAGGCGCGCAGTCCACGCTGCTGTCCAACGAACTGACGGCAAAGCTGCAACAATCGAATCCCGGTGCGAAGGTCGTGGTCCGCGACCTGCTGGCCGATGGTCTGCCGCATCTCGACGAATCGGTGCTCGGCGCGTTCTTCACGCCGGCCGAGAACCGCAGCGCGGAGCAGAATGCGATCGTCGCGAAGAGCGATGCGCTGATCGCCGAACTGCAAGCCGCCGACATCATCGTGATCGGCGCGCCGATGTACAACTTCGGCATCTCCTCGCAACTGAAGACGTACTTCGACTGGATCGCCCGCGCCGGCGTCACGTTCCGCTACACCGAGAACGGCCCGGAAGGCCTCATCAAGGGCAAGAAGGTGTACGTCGTATCGGCGCGCGGCGGCAAGTACGCGGGCACCCCGCACGACAGCCAGACGCCGTATCTGCGTTCGTTCCTCGGCTTTGTCGGCATGACCGACGTGAGCTTCATCTACGCGGAAGGCCTGAACATGGGGCCGGAAGCGCAGAGCGCGGCGCTGGCCGGTGCACGCGAGGCGATCGCCGCTGCGTAAGGGTTGGACGCGGGCGTCGCACGCCCGCGGCTTGATCTGAAAGCAGAAAGCGCCGCGTCCCGACAGGGGCGCGGCGCTTTGCATTCCGGCCGACGCAGGACGCGGCGCAGCCGCCGTTACGCGAGCGTTTCGGCGACCTCGGGCAGCCGCCAGTCGATCGGCGTGCGGCCGTGCTCGACCAGATAGTCGTTCGCGAGCGCGAAGTGGCGGCAGCCGAGAAAGCCGCGATGCGCGGACAGCGGCGACGGATGCGGCGCCTCGAGCACGCAGTGCGCGCTCGCGTCGAACAGCGCACGCTTCGCCTGCGCGTGCGCACCCCACAGCATGAACACGAGGCCGCGATGACGGTTCGCGAGCTCGCGGATCAGCGTATCGGTGCACTGCTCCCAGCCGCGCTTCGCGTGGCTCGCGGCCGCGCCGCGCTCGACCGTCAGCACGGTGTTCAGCAGCAGCACGCCTTGACGCGCCCACGTGTCGAGACAGCCGTGGCGCGGCGTATCGTGGCCGAAGTTCGCGGCGATTTCCTTGAAGATGTTGCGCAGCGACGGCGGCGTGCGCACGGCGGGCGGCACCGAGAATGCGAGGCCGTGCGCCTGCGGCGTGCCGCGGTCGTCGCCGTGATAAGGGTCCTGACCGAGGATCACGACCTTCACGTCGTCGGGGCTTGTCAGCCGCAGTGCGCGGAACACGTCGGTCGGGTAGATCGTCTTGCCGGCCGCGCGTTCGTCGTCGACGAAGCGGCATAGCGGCGCATATGCGTCGCTGTCGATGAACGGCTTCAGCACGTCGCGCCATACGGCGGGCAGTGCATCGAATTGCGCGGCGAGGTGCGGGATGTCGCGCCCCGCGTGCGGCGCGGCCGCGGCGCCGGCAGCGATCTTGCCGGCCGGCCGGCGCTCGGCTGCGGGAGCGGCCGGCGCAGCGGGCCGGAGGTCGGCCTCGGCCGTTTCCGGCACGGGATCGTCGAACAGCGACGCCTGCAGCGGCGTGCGGGAGGTCTTGCGGGTTGCCATGCGTGATGCGGGTTTATTGCGCGCGCAGCCGGTAGCCGCGCTGCGCCTTGCTGATGTTTTCGGGAGCGAGACCCGGCAGCGCCTGCTGCAGCTCGGCGGCGAGCGTCGCGAGCGCCGCTTCCGGGCCGTCGAGCAGTTCGAGTTCGATTTCGCTGATCGGTTCGCGGCGCGTGTCGCGGTCCGTGTGGACGACGATCTCGCCGATGTCCACCGCCGCCTCGACCGTCGCACCGCCGATCGCGACGCGCCACAGCGTACGCGAAAAATCCGTGCGGAACAGCGCGTGCAGCGCGGGCGCCGCGTCACGCAGCGCGGCGGCGGCTTCCGGCACGTCGCATGCGGCGACGAGCGCGGCGACTTCGAGCGCGTCGCCGGCCACCGGCAGTTCCCATTCGTGGCGGCGGTGCAGCCCGTGTTCGGCGCTGCCGACCGTCTTGAACGTCTGCAGCCAGCCTTGCGGCGTGCGGCGTACGCGCACTGCGCTTTTCGAACGCGCGAGCGCGAGGTCGGGCGTGTCGTAATAGACGTTCGACAGCGCGATCTCGCGGCCGCGCTCACCGGTCAGCGTCTCGAAGAAGCGGTGCGCGGCCGGCGCGTGGCCCGCCGGCAGCGCGAGCTTGATTTCCTTTTCGATCGCCATCAGAAGAACATCCGTGCGAGTTCCTCGCCCGGCTGGTCGGCACGCATGAACGCCTCGCCGACGAGGAACGTGTTGACGTTCGCCGCGCGCATCGTATCGACGTCCGCGCGCGACAGGATGCCCGACTCGGTCACGACGATGCGGTCCTGCGGAATCATGTCGAGCATGTCGAGCGTCGCCCGGATCGAGGTTTCGAACGTGCGCAGGTTGCGGTTGTTGATGCCGAGCAGCGGCGTCTTGAGCGTCAGCGCCTGCTCCATTTCGTTGCGGTCGTGCACTTCGACGAGCACCGCGAGGTCGAGCGAGTGCGCATACGCTTCGAGCTCCTGCATCAGCGGCGTGTCGAGCGCGGCGGCGATCAGCAGGATCGCGTCCGCGCCCATCGCGCGCGCTTCGAGGATCTGGTACGCGTCGACGATGAAGTCCTTGCGCAGCACCGGCAGGTCGCACGCGGCGCGCGCTTCCTCGAGATAGCGGACGCCGCCCTGGAAGAACTGCTCGTCGGTCAGCACCGACAGGCACGCGGCGCCGTGCGCCGCATACGAGCGGGCGATGTCGGCGGGCACGAAATGCTCGCGCAGCACGCCCTTCGACGGGCTCGCCTTCTTGATTTCGGCGATCACGGCCGGCTGGCCGGCCGCATGCTTGGCGCGCAGCGCGCCGACGAAGTCGCGCCGGTCGCGCGCGGACGCTTCCAGCTTCAGCGCCTCGAGCGGCGTGCTGCGCATGGCGGCTGCTACTTCTTCGCGCTTGACGGCGATGATTCGGTCGAGAATGTCGCTCATTGGGGTTCCTGCTTGATTCGTAACGGGGTCAGCGCTTGAACTGCTGCGTGAAGCGCACGAGTTCGTCGACTTTCGCACGGGCCTTGCCGCTCGCGATCGCTTCGCGCGCGAGCCGGATGCCGTCGGCGATCGAGCCGGCGACGTTCGCCGCATAAAGCGCGGTGCCCGCATTCAGCGTGACGATCTCGCGCGCGACGCCGGGCTGATTGTCGAGCGCGCCGAGCAGCATCGCGCGCGATTCCTCGGCATTTTCCACCTTCAGCGTGCGGTTCGACACCATCTGCAAGCCGAAGTCCTCCGGATGGATCTCGTATTCGTGCACCTGGCCGTCGCGCAGTTCGCCGACGAGCGTCGCGGCGCCGAGCGACACCTCGTCCATCCCGTCCTTGCCGTACACGACGAGCACGTGCTGCGCGCCGAGGCGCTGCATCACGCGCACCTGGATGCCGACGAGGTCGGGGTGGAACACGCCCATCAGCTGATTCGGCGCGCCGGCCGGATTGGTGAGCGGGCCGAGGATGTTGAAGATCGTGCGTACGCCGAGCTCGCGGCGCACGGCCGCGATGTTCTTCATGGCCGGATGATGGTTCGGCGCGAACATGAAGCCCATCCCGGTCTCGGCGATCGACGCGGCAACCTGGTCGGGCTGCAGGTCGATGTTGACGCCGAGCGCTTCCAGCACGTCGGCGCTGCCGGACTTGCTCGATACGCCGCGGTTGCCGTGCTTCGCGACCTTCGCGCCGGCCGCAGCCGTCACGAACATCGACGCGGTCGAGATGTTGAACGTGTGCGAGCCGTCGCCGCCCGTGCCGACGATGTCGACGAAGTTCGAATTGTCCTGCACCTCGACGTGGTTCGCGAATTCGCGCATCACGGTCGCGGCGGCGGCGATCTCGCCGATCGTCTCCTTCTTCACGCGCAGCCCGGTGATGATCGCGGCCGCCATCACCGGCGACATGTCGCCGCGCATGATGAGCCGCATCAGATGCAGCATCTCGTCGTGGAAAATCTCGCGGTGCTCGATCGTGCGCTGCAGCGCTTCCTGCGGGGTAATCGTCATCGTCGCGCTCCGTCAGGCGGCATGCGCGGCCGCGCGCGCCTGCTTCAGGAAATTCTCGAGCAGCGCATGGCCGTGTTCGGACAGGATCGATTCCGGATGAAACTGCACGCCTTCGATCGGCAGCGTCTTGTGACGCACGCCCATGATTTCGCCGTCGTCGGTCGTTGCGGAAATCTCGAGGCAGTCGGGCAGCGACTCGCGCTCGATCGCGAGCGAGTGATAGCGCGTGACGTCGAAGTGCTTCGGCAGATCGGCGAACACGCCGCGGCCGTCGGTCTCGATGCGGCTCACCTTGCCATGCATGATGGTCTTCGCGCGCACGACGCGGCCGCCGAACGCCTCGCCGATCGCCTGATGGCCGAGGCACACGCCGAGAATCGGCTTCTTGCCTGCGAATTCGCGCAGCACGTCGAGCGTGATGCCCGCGTGCTGCGGATTGCTCGGCCCCGGCGACAGACAGATCGCGTCGGGGTCGAGCCGCGCGATGTCGTCGAGCGTGATTTCGTCGTTGCGGTAGGTGCGCACGTCCTCGCCCAGTTCGCCGAAGTACTGGACCAGGTTGTAGGTGAACGAGTCGTAGTTGTCGATCATGAGCAGCATGGTCAGTCTCCGGTCAGAAGTCGCTATCGAGGCCGTCCTGGACCTGTTCGGCCGCGCGCAGCACCGCGCGCGCCTTGTTCTCGGTCTCTTGCCATTCGGATTCGGGCACCGAATCCGCGACGACGCCGGCCGCCGCTTGCACATACAGGTTGCCGTTGTGGATCAGGCCCGTGCGGATCGCGATCGCGAGATCCATCTCGCCCGAGAACGACAGGTAGCCGACGGCGCCGCCGTAGAGCCCGCGCTTGACGGGCTCGAGCTCGTCGATCAGCTCCATCGCGCGCACCTTCGGCGCGCCGGACAGCGTGCCGGCCGGGAACGTCGCGCGCAGCACGTCGAAGTTCGTCATGCCGGGCTTCAGCTTGCCTTCGACCGAGCTGACGATGTGCTGCACGTGCGAGTACTTCTCGATCACCATCTTGTCGGTCACCTGCACGGAGCCGATGTCGGCGATGCGGCCGACGTCGTTGCGCGCGAGGTCGATCAGCATCACGTGCTCGGCGATTTCCTTCGGATCGTTCAGCAGCTCGGTCGCGAGTTCCGCGTCGCGCTCGGGCGTGTTGCCGCGCGGGCGCGTGCCGGCGAGCGGGCGGATCGTGACGATCTGGTCGTCGCCGCGCTTTTCCTGGCGCACGAGGATTTCCGGCGACGCGCCGACCACGTGAAACTCGCCGAAGTTGTAGTAGTACATGTACGGCGACGGATTCAGCGAGCGCAGCGCGCGATACAGCGACAGCGGATTGTCGCGGTAGGGCTTCGTCAGGCGCTGGCCGACCTGAATCTGCATCAGTTCGCCGGCCGCGATGTATTCCTTCGCCTGACGCACGGCGGCCAGATAGTCGTCCTTCTTGAATTCGCGGAACGTCTCGGTGCGCACGCTCGCCGACGTGACGGGCGGCTGCACGGTCGCGCGCAGCCGCTGCTTGAGCTCGCGCAGGCGCTGCTTCGCCTTGGCGTACGCCTCGGGCTGGCCCGGATCCGCGTAGATGATCAGATACAGCTTGCCGGCGAGGTTGTCGATCACCGCGACTTCCTCGGTCAGCAGCAGCTGGATGTCGGGCAGGCCGAGATCGTCGCGCGGCGCGGTGTGCGCGAGCTTCTTCTCGATGTAGCGCACCGCGTCGTAGCCGAAGTAGCCGGCGAGGCCGCCGCAGAAGCGCGGCAGGCCCGGGCGCTGCGCGACCTTGAAACGCGCCTGGAACGACGCGATGAATTCGAACGGATCGCCGTGGTGCGTCTCGACGACCGCGCCGTCGCGCACGACTTCGGAGACGCCGTTGCGGGTGCGCACGAGCGTGCGTGCCGGCAGCCCGATGAACGAGTAGCGGCCGAAGCGTTCGCCGCCGACCACCGATTCGAGCAGGAAGGAGTTCGCGCCCGCGCGTTCGGGTTGCGCGAGCTTCAGGTAGAGCGACAGCGGCGTTTCGAGATCGGCGAGCGCTTCGGCGATCAGCGGGATGCGGTTATAGCCTTCGTTCGCGAGCGATTGGAATTCGAGTTCGGTCATGTTCCGGTCCTGTTCGGGACGAGCGGCGCGTGCGCCAGGGATCGTTTGACGCTGCGCGGGCTACCGTCGGCGAAAGGGCGGTCGATCCTGAAGTGCCTGGTGCCGGCCGGCGCGGCCCGCAGCGTGAACGTCGCGAGCCTCCAGCCGATCCTGAACGCAGGCGTTCGGACACGGTGGAACTCGGGTGGTGCGACGATCGGCGCGCGGATGCGCAGCGAGATAAAAAACGGCGCTGAAGACGTGCTTCAGCGTACCTCATCGAAGAGGTTAGCGCGACCAGCGACGCCAGGGCCAGGCTCCCCGGTCGATGCTGCTCAGACTCCGTTTTTTATTCAGAAACATGCGGATGGAAGAAATAGTCAGACGGTTGGCTGGCCGGCGTTGTGCGCGACGATCGCGCGAGCCGCAGCCAGCAACGAATCGACTATACCATCCGAATTTATCGTTTGTATAGGCTTGCCGTGGTTGTAGCCATACGGGACCGTCAGCGTTGCCATCCCGGCCGCGCGGCCCGCGAGCGCGTCGTTTTCCGAGTCGCCGATCGCGACCGACACGTGCGGCGCGACGCCGAGCGCCTCGCAGGCGGCCAGCATCGGCAGCGGATCGGGCTTCTTGCGCGCGACGCTGTCGCCGCCGAGCACGATGCCGAAACGATCGGCAAGCCCGTATTGCTCGAGCAGCTCGACCGCGAAGCGGTGCGGCTTGTTCGTCACGCACGCGAGCCGGATGCCTGCCGCGCGCAGCGCATCGAGGCCGGTCGCGACGTCGGGATAGAGGCGCGTGTGGCGGCCGTTGATCTTCGCGTATTCGGCCTGATAGATCGCGAGCGCGTCGTCGAAGCGCGTGCGCACTTCGTCTGCAGTGAAGCGCGGCGTCAGCACGCAATGAATCAGATGCTCGGAGCCCTTGCCGACGTAGCCGATCACTTCGTCGCGCGACGTGGCCGGCGCACCGAGCTTCGCGAGCATCGCGTTCAGGCCGGCCGTGAAATCGTCGACCGTATCGACCATCGTGCCGTCCAGATCGATCAGCGCCGCGTCGATGCGCGGCGCGCTCAACCGGATCGTGCGATCGCCGGCGGCGGGCGGCTCGGCGGCGGGCGGCTCGGCGGCGGATGCGGGTGCGGCAAGCGGCGGCTGAGCCATCGCGTCAGCTCCGCTCGACGGCCGCGAGTGCGGTGCGCATCTCGTCGATCACCTTTCGGTAGTCGGGCTTGCCGAAGATCGCCGAGCCCGCGACGAACGTGTCGGCGCCGGCCGCCGCGATTTCCGCGATGTTGTCCGCCTTCACGCCGCCGTCGACCTCGAGCAGGATCTCGCGGCCCGTGCGTTCGGTGTACGCGTCGATGCGCGCACGCGCTTCGCGCAGCTTGTTCAGCGTTTCCGGAATGAACGACTGGCCGCCGAAACCGGGGTTCACCGACATCAGCAGCACGTAGTCGAGCCGGTCCATCACGTGATCGAGATAGTTCAGCGGCGTCGCCGGGTTGAACACGAGACCGGCCTTGCAGCCATGATCGCGGATCAGCGTCAGCGTGCGGTCGATGTGGTCGGAGCCTTCCGGATGGAAGCTGATCAGGTTCGCCCCGGCTTTGGCGAAGTCCGGCACGATCCGGTCGACCGGACGCACCATCAGATGCACGTCGATCGGCACCTGCACGTGCGGACGAATCGCTTCGCACACGAGCGGGCCGATCGTCAGGTTCGGCACGTAATGGTTGTCCATCACGTCGAAGTGGATCCAGTCGGCGCCGGCGGCGACCACGTTGCGGACTTCTTCGCCGAGCCGCGCGAAGTCGGCCGACAGGATGCTGGGAGCGATGCGGAATTGAGTCATGACAGGGAAGCGGGGACGCTGCGGCGCAAAACCGCCATTCTACCGCCCGCCGGGCGCGGCGCGGCGGCGGGCCGTCCGGTTGCAGCCCGTTTGCGCATCAAGCAGAATGCCGAACCAAAGCGGCGCGCCTGCCGCGTCCTTCGTCCACGTCGCCGGCGCGGGCCTTACCCTCCAGCGGAAACACCATGAGTCAGTATCAGTTCACCGTTTCGGTGAAAACCAGCTACTTGCCGGAACAATCCGACCCCGAACGTCGTCAATACGCATTCGCGTACACGCTGACGATCCGCAACACGGGGCAGGTCGCCGCGCAACTGATCGCGCGCCACTGGATCATCACCGACAGCGAGAACCACGTGCAGGAAGTGAAAGGGCTCGGCGTGGTCGGGCACCAGCCGCTGCTGCAGCCGGGCGAACAGTTCGAGTACACGAGCTGGGCCGTGATCGCGACGCCGGTGGGCACGATGCGTGGCGCGTATTTCTGCGTGGCCGAAGACGGCGAGCGCTTCGAAGCGCCGATCGACGAGTTCGCGCTGCACATGCCGCGCACGCTGCACTGAGCGCACGACGCCGCACGCGGCGCGGCGCGGTGCTGCGCGCGGCGCGATCAGCGCGGCTGACGGTCGTTGTTGCGGGCGTGCTTCTTTCTGCCCGACGCGGTCCACGCGACGATGAAAACCAGCAGGGCGAGCGCGAGAAAGGCTTCCAGCGCGAAGATGAGCATCGGATATTGGTCGAGAAAATCTGACATGGCGGTTTCCATCAAGAACGGACATTGTATGTGGTTTGGGCGCCGGGCGGCCGGCTGGGCGGCGGCGGTCGCGATGGCGGCGCTACTCGCCGCATGCGGCGGCGCGCCGACGCG
>NZ_KV786599.1:0-7850 GCF_001806955.1 Burkholderia sp. HMSC10F09 | reverse complement strand
TGCGCCGGAAGCGGCCGCGTCGCGCGCCGCGCTTGCCGCGCCGGCACGGGCCGCGCGCTGGTCCAAGCGAATCCGCCCGACTGGCCCTACCTGCGAAAAAACGGCCTGCCTACACTTTCCTCGACAGATCGCCGCATTGAAGCATCTGCGCTGGATCGACCCGAAGAGAACGATCAGGAGACAGGCATGACCAACAGGCAGTCGGCAGCATGCGCCCGTGCGGCGGATGCGCGCCCCGCAACCGTCAGTCGAATCGCCGCCGGCGCGCCGTGCGGCGTCGCGGCCGCCACCGTGTCGGAGGACTGACCATGTCGACCATCGAACGCACCGCGAGCGGCTTTGCGGCCGGACGCCAGCACGATACGCGCTACGATCCGACCTACGATCCGCTCGTGTCGCCCGGCCCCGGCTGCGGCAAGCAGTACGCGCCGACCTACTGGGTCGCCACGGCCGGCAGCCCGCCGCCCGACGACGGCCCCGTCACGCGCGACATGGACGTCGACGTCGCGATCATCGGCGCGGGCTACACGGGCCTCGCGACCGCGCTGTGCCTCGCCCGCGACCACGGCATCAAGGCGGTCGTGCTCGAAGCGAACCGCACGAGCTGGGGCTGCAGCAGCCGCAACGGCGGGCAGGGGCAGAACGCATCGGGCCGCCTGTCTCGCTCGCAATGGATCGAGCGCTGGGGCAAGGACGTCGCGCTGAAGATGCACGACGAGATCCTCGAAGGCTTCGAGCACTTCAAGTCGCTGGTCGCCGAAATCGACTGCGATCCGCAGCCCGGCGGCCACTTCCTCATCGCGCACCGTCCGCGCATCATGGCGAAGCTCGCGGCCGAGGCGAAGGTGTGGAAGGACGTGTTCGGCTATCCGTCCGAACTGCTGAGCGCGGAGACGTTCCGCCGCGAATTCCTCAACGATCACGAAGCGGCCGGCGCGCTGCACGAACCCGAAGGGATCGGCATTCATGCGCTGAAGCTGGCGTTCGGCTATCTGCGCCTCGCGCGCGAAGCGGGCGCGAAGGTCTATACGAGCAGCCCCGTGCTCGGCTTCGAGACGATCGGCGGCGTGCATCATCTGCGTACGCCGGGCGGTGTCGTGCGCGCGCGCGCGGTCGGCATCGCGACCGGCGCGTATACGGCGCAGACGCTCCATCCGTCGCTGCGCAGCAAGGTGATGCCGATCCTGTCCAATTCGATGGTCACGCGTCCGCTGACGGACGCGGAGATCGAAGCGTGCAACTTCCGCACGACGCAGGTGCTGACCGACACGCGCACGCTGCGCTTCTACTACCGTTTTCTGCCCGATCGCCGGCTGCAGATCGGCAGCCGCAGCGCGATCACCGGCAGCGATGCGCCGAATCCGCGTCACCTCGATCTGCTCAAGGAAGGCATGGCGCGCAAGTTTCCCGCGTTGCGCGGCGTGCAGATCGACTACTCGTGGTGGGGCTGGGTCGACGTGAGTCACGACATGATGCCGCGCGTCTGCCAGCCCGATCCGCATCAGTCGGTGTTCTACGCGCTCGGCTACGGCGGCAACGGCGTGTCGTACTCGCAGCAGGCCGGCCGGCGGCTCGCCGAGCGGATCGCCGGCAAGGGCGAGCGCCAGACGCTGCCGATCTTCACGTCGCCGCTGCCCGGTCATCCGTTCGCGCCGTTCCGGCGCATCGGGCAACGCATGCTCTACGTCTCGTACTTCAGGCGCGACGAGAAGCCCTGAGCGCGAGCGCGCGCGGTGCACCGCGGACACCGCGGGCCCGCTCGACCGAATAACCCTCGACCGAATAACAACAGCAAGACCGATCCGTGCGGCCGGGGTCGCAGGACCTCGCTCGCCCGTCGACGGCGGCGGTCGCGCGATGCATCCCGCATCGCGCGACTGGCTCCGGACAACCAGGATATGGAGAAGACATGCAACCCTCGAATCAGAGTGACCTGAAATGTGGCCTCAAGCAGCGCCACATGACGATGATCGCGCTTGGCGGCGTGATCGGTGCCGGGCTGTTCGTCGGCAGCGGCGTGGTGATTCAGCAGACCGGGCCGGCAGCGATCCTGTCGTTCCTGATCACGGGCGGGCTCGTGGTGCTCGTGATGCGCATGCTCGGCGAGATGGCCTGCGCGATGCCGGCCGTCGGTTCGTTCTATGAATATGCGCGGCTCGCGTTCGGCACCTGGCGCGGGCCGGGCAGGATGGCGGGTTTCCTGACCGGCTGGATGTACTGGTATTTCTGGGTGATCGTGGTCGCGCTCGAAGCCGTCGCGGGCGCGAAGCTGATCCAGTTCTGGCTACCCGACGTGCCCGCATGGATCATCAGTCTCGCGCTGCTGGTCGTGCTGACGCTGACGAACCTGATCTCGGTCGGCAGCTACGGCGAATTCGAGTTCTGGTTCTCGTCGATCAAGGTCGGCGCCATCATCGTGTTCCTGTTCCTCGGCGGCCTCTACGTGCTCGGTCTGTGGCCGTCGTCGATGCATACCACGGCGGTGCTGCCGACGCTGCTCGGTCACGGCGGGTTCATGCCGCTCGGCATCGGACCGGTGATGAGCGGGGCCGTCGCGGCGACCGGCTTCTACTTCGGCGCCGAGATCGTCACGATCGCGGCGGCCGAGGCGCGCGAGCCTGCCAAGGCCGTTGCGAAGGCAACCAACTCGGTGATCACGCGCGTGCTGGTGTTCTACGTCGGCTCGGTCGCGCTCGTCGTCGCGCTGGTGCCGTGGAATTCGCCGCAGATGTCGACGCCGTACGTCAGTGCGCTCGAAGTGATGGGGCTGCCGGCCGCGGCGAACGTGATGAACGCGATCGTGCTGACGGCCGTGCTGTCCGCGCTGAACTCGGGCCTGTACGCGGCGTCGCGGATGCTGTTCGCGCTGACGCGCCACGGCGACGCGCCGGCCGCGCTCGCGAAGGTCAGCAAGCGCGGCGTGCCGGTGCGCGCGATCCTGCTCGGCACGGTGTTCGGCTACGTGTCGGTCGTGATGTCCTACGTGTCGCCCGATACCGTGTTCGCGTTCCTCGTCAACTCGTACGGCACCGTCGCAATCTTCGTCTACGTGCTGATCGCGTTCTCGCAGCTGCGCCTGCGCAAGCGCCTCGATGCGGCCGCCGCCGCGAAGCTGCGCGTGAAGATGTGGGCGTATCCGTACCTGACGTGGGTCGCGATTGCCGGGATGATCAGCATCCTCGTCGCGATGGCCTTCATTCCCGATCAGCGCAAGCCGCTGTGGCTGGGCGTCGCGAGCCTCGCGGTGCTGCTCGTCGCCTATGCGCTCACGCGCCGCGGCCGCCGCGAGCATCTCGATGAAAGCGACCTGATCGCGTATCCGCCGCGCTAAGGCACGGCCGTACGCAGCGCCGAAGGCCCGGCGTTCCCGCCGGGCCTTTGCATGGGTGCGGCGCGTATCGATGCGCAAACAACTATCGCGCCGGCCGATAGCTTCGATCGGAGGATGCGACTTTTTGCGGGCGGCGCCCGCGCCTACGATAGACGGACCGATACACGCGTGCCCGCCGGGCACCGCGATCCGCGAACGAGGACAGACGATGGAGCAGCGTGCGCGCGCCCGCGACGAGCGGGCCGAAATCCGGACGACGACGTGCTACATGTGCGCATGCCGCTGCGGCATCCGCGTGCATCTGCGCGACGGCGAAGTCCGCTACATCGACGGCAACCCCGCGCATCCGCTGAACCAGGGCGTGATCTGCGCGAAGGGCTCGTCGGGGATCATGAAGCAGTATTCGCCCGCGCGACTCACGCAGCCGCTGATGCGCAAGCCGGGTGCGGAGCGTGGCGAGGCGCAGTTCGAGCCGGTGTCGTGGGAGGTCGCGTTCGACGTGCTCGCAAAGCGCCTCGCGCATCTGCGCGCGACCGATCCGAAGCGTTTCGCGCTGTTTACCGGCCGCGACCAGATGCAGGCGCTTACCGGGCTGTTCGCGAAGCAGTTCGGCACGCCGAACTACGCGGCGCACGGCGGTTTCTGTTCGGCGAACATGGCGGCCGGGATGATCTACACGATCGGCGGCTCGTTCTGGGAATTCGGCGGCCCCGATCTCGATCGCGCGAAGCTGTTCTTCATGATCGGCACCGCGGAAGATCATCATTCGAACCCGCTGAAGATCGCGCTCGCAGAATTCAAGCGCGCAGGCGGCCGCTTCATCGCGATCAATCCGGTGCGCACCGGTTATGCGGCGATCGCCGACGAATGGATCCCGATCCGGCCCGGCACCGACGGTGCGCTGTTCATGGCGCTCATGCACGAGCTGATCGCGCACGACGCGTTCGACACGGAATTCGTCGCGCGCTTCACGAATGCCGGTGAACTCGTCGACCTGCGCGAGGACGCGGACACGTTCGGCCTGTTCGTGCGCGATCCCGCTGCGCCGGAAGTCAATCCGCTGTATCCGCAGAACCGCATGTGGTGGGACGTCAACACGCAGCGCGCGGTGCTGCATCACACGGAAGGCGCGGTGCCCGCGCTCGAGGGCCGCTACGCGCTCGACGACGGCACGCCCGTCGCGCCGTCGTTCACGCTGCTGCGCGAGCAGGTCGCGCACTGCACGCCCGAATGGGCGGCCGACATCACGGGCATCGCGGCCGACACGATCCGCCGCCTCGCGCGCGAGATGGAGACCGTCGCGCGCGAACACACGATCGAGCTGCCGGTGCGCTGGACCGATTCCTGGGGCAAGCAGCACGAGACGGTGAAGGGCGTGCCGATCGCGTTTCATGCGATGCGCGGGCTCGCCGCGCATTCGAACGGCTTCCAGACGATCCGCGCGCTCGCGGTGCTGATGTCGCTGCTCGGCACGATCGACCGGCCGGGCGGCTTCCGGCACAAGGCGCCGTATCCGCGCGCGGTGCCGCCGTCGGCGAAACCGCCGAACGATCCGGATCAGGTGCGGCCCGACACGCCGCTCGCGACCGGCCCGCTCGGCTGGCCGGCCGGGCCCGAAGACCTGTTCGTGCATCCGGACGGTTCGCCCGCGCGGCTCGACAAGGCGTTCTCGTGGGAATACCCGCTCGCGGTGCACGGGCTCATGCATTCGGTCATCACGAACGCGTGGCGCGGCGACCCGTATCCGATCGACACGCTGCTGATCTTCATGGCCAACATGGCATGGAATTCGTCGATGAACACGACGGAAGTGCGCAAGATGCTGGTCGACAAGCGCGACGACGGCGAGTACCGGATTCCGTTTCTCGTCGTCTGCGACGCGTTCGCGTCCGAGATGACGGCGTTCGCCGACCTGATCCTGCCCGATACGACCTATCTCGAGCGGCACGACGTGATGTCGGTGCTCGATCGTCCGATCTCCGAATTCGACGGCCCGGTCGACTCGGTGCGCGTGCCGGTCGTGCCGCCGGCCGGCGAATGCAAGCCGTTCCAGGAAGTGCTGATCGAACTCGCGAGCCGGCTGAAGTTTCCGGCGTTCACGACGCCCGACGGCCGGCGCAAGTTCCGCGACTATCCGGACTTCGTCGTCAACTTCCAGACGGCGCCCGACTCGGGCACCGGCTTCCTGATCGGCTGGCGCGGACGCAACGGCGAGAAGGCCGTCGTCGGCGAGCCGAACCCCGACCAGTGGCAGCGCTACGCGGAGAACAACTGCGTCTATCACTACCGGCTGCCGGAGTCGCTGCAATACATGCGCAACTGCAACGGGCCGTACATGGAATGGGCCGTCGACAACGGCATGCGCAAGTTCGGCGTACCGATCGTGATCCAGCTCTACTCCGATGTGATGCAGAAATTCCGGCTCGCCGCGCAGGGCCGCACGTCGGGGCGCCAGCCGCCCGACGCGCTGCGCGAGCGCATCGCGCGCTATTTCGATCCGCTGCCGTTCTGGTATCCGTCGCTCGAGCGCGGCCTGACCGACACGCAGCGCTATCCGCTCGCGGCGATCACGCAGCGGCCGATGGCGATGTATCACTCGTGGGACTCGCAGAATGCGTGGCTGCGGCAGATTCACGGCGAGAACCATCTGTTCGTGAATCCTGCGACCGCCGCCGCGCAGCAGATCGACGACGGCGCGTGGATCTACGTCGAATCGCCGTGGGGCAAGGTGCGCTGCCGCGCGCGCTACAGCGAGGCCGTCGAGCCCGGCACCGTGTGGACCTGGAACGCGATCGGCAAGGCGTCCGGCGCCTGGAACCTCGGGCCCGCTGCCGGCGAATCGCAGCGCGGCTTCCTGCTGAATCACCTGATCACCGACGAACTGCCGGACGCCGCGCGCGACGGCGCGCGCATCTCGAACTCCGATCCGGTGACGGGGCAGGCCGGCTGGTACGACGTGCAGGTGCGCATCTATCCGGCCGAGGCCGATGCGCGGACGACGCTGCCGCAGTTCGCGCCGATGCCGGCGCTGCCCGGCTCGACGCGCGTGCTGCAGCGCGTGCAGGCGTATTTCGCGGGCACCGGCGCATTTGCCGTGCGGCTGCGGCGTGCCGCGTCGTCGGGCCCGGAGTCGGACGATCGCTAAACGAAGGAGCGCAATCATGACCCAGATGGCTCTCGTCATCGACCTGAACGTGTGCGTCGGCTGCCATGCCTGCGTGACGAGCTGCAAGGAGTGGAACACGTCGGGCGAAGCCGGCAGTCTCGCCGACGTGCGCCCGTACGACGACGATCCGTCGGGTACGTTCTTCAACCGCGTACAGACGTACGAGGCCGGCGTGTTCCCGATGACCGACACGATCCACTTCCCGAAGTCGTGCCTGCATTGCGAGGATCCGCCCTGCGTGCCCGTGTGTCCGACCGGCGCGAGCTACAAGCGCAAGTCGGACGGGATCGTGCTCGTCGACTACGACAAGTGCATCGGCTGCAAGTATTGCGCGTGGGCGTGTCCGTACGGCGCGCGCGAGCTCGACGAAGCGCGCAAGGAAATGACGAAGTGCACGCTGTGCGCGGACCGCATCGACAACGCCGCGCTGCCCGAACGCGATCGCAAGCCGGCCTGCGTGCTCGCGTGCCCGACCTCCGCGCGGCTGTTCGGCGACGTGCACGATCCCGAGTCGGACGTGTCGCGCGCGATTCGCGAGCGCGGCGGCTATACGCTGATGCCGGAGTGGGACACGCGTCCGTCGAACCACTATCTGCCGCGCGTCACGACGCAGCCGTCGTGCGGCTGCGGCAGCGGCGGGGGATGCGGCAGCGCATCGAGCGCGGGCGACGACGACTCGTTCGAGGCGCGCGCCGCGCGCGGCGACATCGATCTCGTCGCGCTCGCCGCGTCGCGCTGAGCGCGCGGTAGCGCAAGCACGCGGTCTTCATACGCTTACTTCACTGCATTGACGGAGCCGACCATCATGCGTCCAGCCTTTTCGGTCGTTTTTCTCACCACGCTGTGCGGCGCGGCGCAGGGCCTGCTGCTCACGCTCGTCGCGGTCGAGGCGCTCGCGCGCGCGACGGGCGCCGACGTCGGCAACGCGTTCTACGTGACGGGCGCCGCGCTGTCGGTCGCGCTTGGCGCGCTCGGCCTGTTCGCGTCGTTCTTCCATCTCGGCCATCCGGAGCGCGCCTGGCGCGCGATCGCGATGTGGCGCACGTCGTGGCTGTCGCGCGAATGCATCGCGCTGCCGGTGTTTCTCGCGTGCGCGTTCGCCTACGGCGCCGCGCATGCGCTCGGCTGGCGCGGCACGCTGCCGATCGGCGCGGCGGCCGCGCTCGCGAGCGTCGCGCTGTTCGTCTGCACCGCGATGATCTACGCGTGCCTGCGCTTCCTGCAGGAGTGGGCGAGCCCGCTGACGCTCGTGAACTTCGTGCTGCTCGGCTGCGCGTCCGGCTGCACGCTCGCGACCGCGTGCGCCGCATGGCTCGCGCCGTCGCTCGTCGCCGCGCTGGCGCCGGCCGCCTG
>NZ_KV786598.1:0-920 GCF_001806955.1 Burkholderia sp. HMSC10F09 | reverse complement strand
CGGGCCGCCGCTGCGACGTGCGCGCGGCGGCCGGCATCTCATTCCTCGACGATGACGGCGTTCGTGTACACCTCCTGCACGTCGTCGAGGTTCTCGAGCGCGTCCAGGAGCTTCTGCATCTTCACCGCATCGTCGCCGGTGAACTCGACTTCGTTTTGCGGCTTCATCGTCACTTCGGCGAGTTCGGCCTTGAAGCCGGCGGCTTCGAGCGCGTCCTTCACCTTCGAGAATTCCTGCCAGTCGCACAGCACTTCGATCGAGCCGTCCTCGTTCGTGCTGACGTCGTCCGCGCCGGCTTCGAGCGCCGCTTCCATCAGCGCGTCTTCCGACGTGCCCGGTGCGAACAGGAACTGGCCGACGTGATCGAACATGAATGCGACCGAACCGTCGGTGCCCATGTTGCCGCCGAACTTCGAGAATGCATGACGCACTTCGGCGACCGTGCGCGTGCGGTTGTCGGTCAGCGTGTCGACGATGATGGCCGCGCCGCCGATGCCGTAGCCTTCGTAGCGGATTTCCTCGTAGTTCGCGCCGTCCGCGCCGCCGACGCCGCGATCGATCGCGCGCTTCACGTTGTCCTTCGGCATGTTCGCGTCGGCCGCCTTGTCGACCGCGAGACGCAGGCGCGGGTTCGAGCTCACGTCTCCGCCGCCGAGACGGGCCGCGACCTGGATTTCCTTGATCAGGCGCGTCCAGATCTTGCCGCGCTTCGCGTCGGCCGCTGCTTTCTTATGCTTGATGTTGGCCCATTTCGAGTGACCAGCCATACCTTTCTCCGTGCCCGGGCGCGCTCGCGCGGGCGATAGTGCCAATGTGTCGTTGAATCGGCGGCCGTGGTGGCGGGCGTGAAGCCGCGGGCCGCGCGTGTCGAGTGGAGCGTGATTTTATCACGCGGCGCCCGCCCGAACGGCGCGCCGCGC